>DASSVY010000056.1:0-7320 GCA_035705535.1 Gaiella sp.
CCCGTAGCTCTTCGGAGTCGCGGGGTTCGGCGTTTTTTGTGGTCCGCGGCGACGTCCGTGCGCGTTCCGAACGAACGATCGGCCGCCGCGCCCGATGACCCTTTCGAGGCTTCCGCGGGCGAGTGGCGCCGTCCACCGGGCGGATACATCCCTCGTTCGAGCGGTTTCAGCCCCCTCGAAGGGGGATGAGAAGCGCCGGTCCGCTTCCTACCGTGCGTCCACCGGCGGCGGCCGGTCTTGCGGCAACGAGAGGGGGAACCTGCGGTGGGGGAACGGGCGCGTGACGCGCGTCGGCAGACGGGCCGACGGCGAGGTCGAGAGATCGCTGCGATCGCGATGGCGCTGGTCATCGTGCCGGCCGCGGCGCTGGTGGGACTGAAGCTCCCGCTCGACGCATCGGGTGTGCTCGCTCCCATCTTCGATCTTCCACGGTCGGCGTTCGGGCATGTGCATTCGTCGGACGACGGCAAGGTGCAGCTGTCCGACGCGCAGCCGACCGAGGTCCGGTTCGCGAGAGGTGACGACACGCCGTTCCTCCCGCCGGCGCGTCCGCCCCGGCATCACGACCACGGGGTCGGCCCGCAGGTCGCGCCCGCGCTCGATGGCAACGGGAACGACGGCGCGGGCACCCAGACGCCGGTCTCACCCGACGCGGATCCGGCCGAGGGCTCGCACGACAGACCCTCCACCAGGGGGGATCACGAGACGCCCCCCGGACCCACCAAGCCTGCCGATCCGCCGAAGACAAGCGCGAGTGGAGGCGACGGCACGTCTCGCGCAGGCTCGCCGGGTGGGCAGTCCGCGCCCGGATCGACGGACGCGGGGACCGCACCGTCGACACCCACCGCGGACGAGCCCGAGAGCGATCCGTCTGTCCCGTCAACGGATGACGACGGAGGTCCGGGTACGGCGCCCCTCGCCGACACCGACTCGATCGAGCGGGATGGCCCGCCCGCCGATCCGGGCAACTCGAGCGGCGATCCGGAGACGCTGGCCACCGGCGAGACTGCGGATGGCAGCGCAGGCGACGACGCTCAGCCGGTTGACGACGAGTCCGGCCGGCCCGACGACCCCGGTCTGGACTCGAGCGGCTCCGACGCCGGAAGCGACAATCCGCCTGGGTCGGACACCGGTGCCGGGGGGTCCTCGGAGGACCTGGGCGACAACGAGCAGGGCGATGCCGACGACGAGGGCTCGGGCCAGCCCGAGAATGGCGACCAGCCAAGCGATGCAGGCCAGGGCGGGAACCAGACCGGCACGGGTCAGAACGGTGGCGATCAGGGCGACGACAGCCAGGGCGCCGAGAACGACCAGGGCGAGGATCAGGGCGAGGATCAGGGCGAGGATCAGGGCGACGGCAACGGCAACGGCAACGGGAACGGGAACGGGAACGGCCAGGGCAGCGGCCAGGGCAACGGGAACGGCAACGGAAACGGCCAGGGCAACGGCAATCAGGACGGGTGCTACGGCGGCGGGAACGGCAACGCGAACGGGAACGGCAACGGGAACTGCCCTGGGCAGGGTGTCGCGAACGGCCACAACCCCAATCACCACGGCGGCCTGGACAACGGCGCCGTGGTCGCCTCGCCGCTTCTGTTGCTGACGCTCGCGGGCTGCGAGCGCCGGATTCGTCTGGTTCGACGGCGGAGAGCCGCGTGATACTTCCCCTTCGGCGCGGAGGCCCGCCCCGAGCGCCGCGACTCGTCCTTCGCTTCGCGGTGCTCACCGGGGTCAGCCTCGCGATCGCGAGCGTGGCGATCTTCGTCATGGTGCGGGGATTCGTCACGACGCAGGCGCGCGATGCCGTGGAGCAGAACACCCGGTTCGTCGCGCAGGCGGTGCTCGCTCGAGAACTCGAGCCGGGTGACTTCGACCGAGCGCTGACCCCTGCGCGGCGAAGGGATCTCGTGCGGCTGTTCCGGCAGCAGGTGATGATCGACGACGTCCAGTCCGCCGCGCTGTATGACACCCGCGGGAGGCTCGCGTTCTCCACCACGGAGCTGAGCGAGGCCAAAGCGCCCCCACGCCAGGCAGCGACGGAGGTGCGAGCGACGCTGGCGGGTCAGAAGATCCGGACGGCGGTCGAGAAGACGAGCCGCCGGAACGGCTCCTCGCGCACGGTGCTGCGCCAGCTCGTGCCCATCTGGTTCGGCGACCGTCCCGCGGGGGTGCTCGTGACCGAGCGGGACTACGCACCGATCGCGCGGTCCGTGAGGGCCACGTTCGTGCCGATCGCGCTGGTGCTCGAAGGGTTGCTCCTGGTGCTCTTCATCTCGCTCTTCCCCGTCCTCCGTCGTGCGACGCGCCAGATCGACTCGCATATCGAGGAGATCGAGCATCAGGCGCTCCACGACAGCCTCACCGGCCTGCCGAACCGCGTGCTCTTCCACGACCGGATCGAGACGGCTCTTGCCAACGCCCGCCGTACCGGGGGTCGCGCGGCGGTGCTGCTGCTCGATCTCGACGGCTTCAAGGAGATCAACGACGCGCTCGGCCATGCGAGCGGCGACGAGCTGCTCCGGGAGCTGGCGATCCGCCTCCGGAGCACTCTCCGGGACACCGACACGATCGCGCGACTCGGCGGCGACGAGTTCGGCGTGGTCATGCCCGCCGGAGGCGCCGACGACGTGCTGGAGACCGCGGGGCGTATCCACGACGCGGTCGACGAGCCGTTCGAGATCGGCGGCCTTTCCCTCGCGGTCAAGACCTCGGTGGGCGGTGTGCTCTACCCGGACGACGCCTCGGATGCGGACACGCTCGTGCGCTTCGCGGACGTCGCGATGTACGCCGCGAAGCGGAATCGCACCCGGATCGAGCTCTACAACCCGGCGGCCGGAGTCCCGAGCCGGGAGTCTCTCTCCCTCGGCAGCGAGCTCAGGCGAGCGCTCGAGAGGGGCGACATCGTCGCGCACTACCAACCGAAGGTCGAGGTCTCGAGCGGCCGCATCGTCGGGGCCGAGGCACTCGTGCGTTGGGACCACCCCGAGCGAGGCATCGTCCTGCCGTCCCAGTTCCTTCCCGTGGTGCAGAAGGCGGGACTCATGGGCTCGCTCACGACCCTCGTCCTGCAGCGCGCGGCCACCGAGGCTGCGACCTGGTCGAGCGACGGGCTCGACCTCGGCGTCGCGGTCAACGTCGACGTCGACGCGCTCCTCGATCCAGCGTTCCCGCGCCGCGTCGCGGAGGTGCTCGAGGAGACCGGCCTCTCGCCGGAGCTGCTCACGATCGAGCTCACCGAGACGACGCTGATGGCGGACCCGATCCGTGCGGGTCATGTCGCCCGAGAGCTGTCGTCGGTCGGCGTCCGGCTGTCCATCGACGACTTCGGGACCGGCTACTCGTCGCTGGGCTCCCTCACCGCGCTTCCGCTCGCAGAGCTGAAGATCGACCGATCGTTTGTCGGACGGATGACGGAGAGCCCGATGGACATGGCGATCGTGCGGACGATCCTCGACCTCGGGTCGAACCTCGACCTCTCGGTGGTCGCCGAGGGCATCGAGTCGGCGAGAGCGCGCGAGCTCCTCGAGGAGCTCGGCTGCACCCTCGCCCAGGGATACGAGTTCGGGAGCCCGATGTCCGCGGCGAGGCTCGCAGCGTTCCTGCGGAGCCTCCGCGAGGTCGACTACCTGCAGCTCACCGCGTAGCCGTCAGTAGTCGAGGCGCGAGACCTCGAGATCGAGGTCGTGCTCGACCCGGCGCATCACCTCGTCGCTGATCTCGCCCGTGTTGCGCAGCTCCACCACCGCCCGTCGCTCGGCGTCGAGCAGCTCGCGGCGCAGCTTCTGGTACTTCAGCGACTGCCTCTCGATCCTCCCGTCGCCGTCGGGGTCGATCCGCGCCGAGAAGCGGTCGATCCGAAAGCGGTATGCGCCGCGGAGCCGCTCCGCAGTGTCGTCGAGCACCCAGTCCTCACGCACGAGCTCGTCCAGACGCGCCAGCGCAGCCTCGGCGGCCCGGACCCGCGCCATCGCGTCCTCCGCCTCGGCACCGCCGTCGTCCGCTTCGAGACGCAGCGCCCGGATCAACGCAGGCAGCGACAGGCCCTGGACGACGAGGGTCGCGAGCACGACGCAGAACGAGAGGAACACGATCAGGTCACGGTCGGGGAACGGCGTCCCCGCGTCGGTCGTGAGCGGCACGACGAGCGCCGCGGCGATCGTCACCGCGCCGCGCATGCCGTTCCAGGAGATGAACGCGGGATATGTCCACGGCGGGTACGGGTCGCGCTCGCGGATCCGGCGGAAGAGGACACGCGGGACGTAGGTAATGGCGAACACGCCGACGATCCGGACCGCGATCGCCGCGAGCACGATCGCCGCCGCGTCGGTCACGAGCGTCGAGGTCCCTCGGCCCGAGAGCGAGTCGAGGATGGGTCGTAGCTGAAGCCCGACCAGGCCGAAGAGCAGGACGTTGAGCAGGAAGGTGAAGATGTCCCAGAACGCGCGTCCCTCGAGTCGCGTCTCCACCGTCGTCAGCTCGGGCGTGTACCAGCCCATGTAGACGCCGGCGGTGACGACCGCGAGCACGCCCGAGACCCCGATCGCGGACGCCGGCAAGAACGCGAGGTACCCGGTGAGGAATGCGATGGTCACCTCCAGCGGCGGGTTGTCGAGCGGCCGGCGGACACGGCGGACGACGTAGCCGACGGCGAGACCGACCACGACCCCTCCGACGATCGTGACGACCAGGTCCCACCCTGCCGACCAGATCGAGAACGCGCCGCTCACGGCGGCGAGGAGCGCCGTGCGGAGGAGCACGAGCGCGGTGCCGTCGTTCAGGAGGCTCTCACCTTCCACGATGTCGATCAGGCGTCGCGGGACCCCCAGGCGGCGGCCGATCGCGGTCGCAGCAATCGGGTCTGTCGGCGACACGACCGCTCCGAGCACGAACGCCTCCGCCCACCCGATCCCGGCCGTCTCGTGCGCGACGACCGCGACTCCGCCCGTCGTCGCGGCGACCACGCCGAGCGCGAGGAGCGAGATCGGCCGGAGGTTGTGGCGCAGCTCGCGCAGGCCGGTCGCGTACGCGGACACGTAGAGCAGCGGCGGCAGGATCCCGACGAGCACGAGCTGCGGCGGCATCGTGACGGCCGGGACGCCCGGAGCGAACCCGAGCAGGAGGCCGCCGAGGACGAGCAGGATCGGGTAGGGGATCCGGAGCGGCCCGGCCAGGATCAGCAGGGCCGCGGCCGAGACCAGGAGCGCCAGGAGCTGCAGCTCCTGTTCGGCGCCGAACTCGAGGATCACCGCGACACCGTATGCGCTCGCTCGCGCCGGGCCACAACTTCACCCGGTGGAGGCATTTTCTCGGATCGCTCCGCGTGAATAGATGCACGGACGACGTGGTCGGCTTCGCTCGGGGCTCGAAGCCCTGGGGAGCGACGAGGGGGAGGTGATGCAGGCGGCCCGACCAGTTGGAACGTGTCGAGCCACGCGGCGGCCCGGCGAGACCTGCGGCACCACGATCGCGACGTAAAGGGGGAAGGACTCAGTGAACGGGAAAGCAACCCTCCGAGGTGCGCGTCTGACCGCGGGCCTCGGCCTCATCGCGCTGCTCGCTGCCCTCCCGGCCTGGGCGGGCTCGAACAGCACGACGCTGCCGAACGGAGCGGCGCTCCAGGTGAGCCTCGACAGCCCCGCCGACGGGACGCAGTTCCTCGCCGACGGCGCTCCGGTTCAGGTACCGGTGAGCGGGACGGCGAGCATCGGCGTCGGCAAGCCGCAGGCGACGATCGTCTACGTCCTCGACGCGTCCGCCAGCACCGGCAACCCCGGGGGCGCGTGCGGTGACATCCTCACCTGCGAGAAGACGTTCTTCACGGGCCTGAACAACGCTGCCGCCGCGAGCGGCTCCGTGAACCACGTCGGCTTCGTCGTCTTCGGTGCGGATGCCGTCCAGGCGGACATGACGCCTGCCGGCGGGGACGACCCACTCGGCGCACCGGCCGACGGCAACACCCCGATCGGCTCCGTCTCCATCACGAACGGCGGCTTCAACTACCACGTCGGCCAGTACACGGGCAAGGACGGCGATGCGAACGGCACGAACTACGCTGCCGCCCTCCAGCAGGCCCTGAACGAGCTGAACGCGAGCACCGATCCGAAGAAGCTCCTGGTGTTCGTCTCCGACGGGCTCAGCAACGCGGGCAGCCTGGCGGCCTTCAACTCGTCCGTCGCCGCGATCCAGGCGAGCGGGACGATCGCGACCTCGATCGCGATCGCGGGCGGGGCGTGCACGGGAGGCTCCGTGGGGAACCTCGCCGACATCGCGGTCAACGGCGGCTCGTGCATCAACGTCTCCGACCCGAACGACCTCCCCGGCCTGATCCCGGACCTGATCGGCTCCACGCTGACCAAGGTCGAGATGAGCGTCGACGGAGGTGCGCCCACGGCGGTGTCGACAACGCCCGCGACTCCGCAGAACGGGCCGGCGATGGTCACGTACTCCACGCTGACCGCAGGGCTCGACCCGGGCAGCCACGAGATCTGCGTGACCGCCTTCGGGACGGACGTCACCGGAGGGAGCGCCCAGACGAGCACGTGCGTCGACATCGGGGTCTATGACCTCGAGCTTGCGCCCGAGACCGCCACGAACGAGCTCGGGACGGACAACTCGCACACGGTCACGGCCACGCTCGAGGGACCGTCCGGCGCCGTCGGCGGGTACCTCGTGGACTTCTCCGTGACCGGTCAGAATGCGGGCGCCACCGGCACCTGCGCTCCGGCGGACTGCAAGACGGACGCGAGCGGCCACGTGACGTTCACGTACACGGTCCCGGTCGCGAACAGCAGCCTCGGCACGGACACGATCACCGCCGAGGTGACCCTCGCGGCCCCGACCGGTGCGACGGACAGGGAGGACGTGACCAAGGAGTGGGTCGATACGACCCCGCCCGTCGTCACGTGCACGCCGACGACCAACCCGGGCGGGAAGAACGTCCCGCCGGCGGGCAACAACCCGAAGAGCGGCCAGAACCCCGACGGCTTCTACCTGCTGTCGGCGACCGACCTCGTGGACGACAACCCCGCGATCACGGTCTCCGACACGGGCTCGAGCTTCGTCGCGGGCCCCTACGGGAGCGGCACCAAGATCAAGCTGGTGCAGGCACCCGGCGGCACGCCGAGCGTCAAGCCCGGGGCCGGGGTGATCGACTGGCACATCACGCTCAAGGGCGATGCCGAGGTCACGGCCACCGACTTCTCCGGAAACAGCGCGACCGTCAGCTGCAAGGTCCCGCCCCCGCCGAAGTAGTTCAAACGACACTCGCTCGACGGAGGGGTCCCGCGCGGGGCCCCTCCGTCGTCTAGTGGCCGTTGCGCG
>DASSVY010000057.1:0-4022 GCA_035705535.1 Gaiella sp.
CCGCGTTGACGCTCGGCACGGCCGGCAACGACCGCATCGTCACGGGCGGGCACGCGGACTGCGTCCTGGGCGGAGCAGGGAACGACGACATCAACGCGGGCGGCGGGTTCGACGTCTGCATCGGCGGGCCGGGAGTCGACACCTTCAAGAACTGCGAGGTCGTCTTCCAGTAGCCGCCGCGCGCCGTGAGAATGCGGTCATGGCCCGTTCGCTCGTCACCGTCGACGTCGGTGCGATCCGCGACAACGCAAGGGCGCTGGCGCGCGTCCTCGGACGCTCCCAGCTCTGGGCCGTCGTCAAGGCCGACGGCTACGGCCACGGTGCGGCGGACGCCGGTCGCGCCGCGCTCGAGGGCGGCGCGACGACGCTGTGCGTGGCGACCGTCGGCGAGGGGCTCGTCCTCCGCGCCGACCTCCCCGACGCGCGGGTCGTCGTGCTCGGGCCGACGGCGCCTGAGGACGTCGGGCCCGCTCGCGACGCCCGGCTCGAGCTGACCGTCTCGGACGACCGCCTGCCGGAGGGCGTGCCCGTCCATCTGAAGCTCGACTCGGGCATGGGGCGCTGGGGGCTCGGCGAGCTTCCCGAGTCAGGCCCGTCGGTCGTCGGGCTGATGACCCACTTCGCGACCGCGGATACGGACACCGCCTTCGCCGAGGAGCAGCTCGAGCGGTTCCTGGCGGCGACGGCAGCCTACGACGTGCGCGTGACGCGGCACGCGGCGAACAGCGCCGCCGCCCTGACTCTGCCCGCGTCGCGGCTCGACGCAGCACGTTGCGGGATCGCGCTCTACGGCATCGATCCGCTCGGCGCCGACGCGACTCGCTTCGGCCTGCGACCCGCGCTCCGCTGGGAGTCCGCGCTGGCGCAGGCCCGTCTGCTGCGGCCGGGTGAGAGCACCGGGTACGGTCGGCGGTTCGTGGCGACGGAGGAGACGTGGATCGGGATCGTGCCCGTGGGCTACGCCGACGGGTTCCGACGCGACATGTCGGGGACGCAGATCCTCGTCGGCGGGGTCCGCGCCGCCGTCGTGGGAACGGTCTCGATGGACGCGCTCGCAGTCAGGCTCGACGGGCCGGCGGAGCGGGGGACGCCGGTGACGCTCGTCGGCGACGGCGTCACGTTCGAGCAGCATGCGGCTGTCGCCGACACCATCGGGTACGAGCTGGCCTGCGGGATCAGGGTCGAGCCCGGTCGAGGCGAGAGGAGACTGGCCGATGCCTGACCCCGTCGAGAGGCGCCTGGCGCTCCAGATCTCTCGTCACCAAGAGTTCGCCGCCCAAGTCGTCGAGCTGCTCGCACCGTTCTCGGGCGCCGAGCGCGCGCTCGACGTCGGCTGCGGCACGGGCGCGCTCGCCTACGTCCTGGCCGAGCATGTGCGCGAGGTCGTCGGGGTGGACGAGCGGGAGGAGTTCGTCGAGGCCGCGCGCGAGAACGCACCGCCCGGCTGCACCTTCGCCGTGGCGGACGCGACCGCGTTGCCGTTCCCGTACGGGGACTTCGATCTCGTGGGCTGCGCACGCGTGCTCCACCACGTTCGCCGGCCCGAGCTCGTCGTCGCGGAGCTCGCACGGGTGACCCGTCCCGGCGGCCGGATCCTCGTCGTCGACCAGCTCGGGGACGTCGACCCGATCCGGAGCCTCGAGCTCGACCGCTTCGAGCACGTCCGCGATCCGACGCACGCCCGACTGCTCCCCGATGCGGACATCCGTGGCTACCTCGACGCGAACGACCTCGTGGTCGTGGCGAACGAGGTCCTCCGGGAGCATCGGGAGATGGAGACGTACCTCGACCTGGTAGGGCTCGAGGGCGAGGCACGTGAGCGGGTTGCCCGGATGGCGCCCGAGTCCTACGACGTCGAGCTCGGCTGGTACGTGGCGGTCAAGCACGGGTAGCGCGCGGCGCGAGGCGCCGGTAGTCAGACAGGCGAATTCCGGGTAGTCTGTGTGGCGCATGATCACCGACATCAACCCGTTCGTCTACTCGCGCCCCGTCGCGCCGGAGGACGTCGTCGACCGGGAGGACGAGGTGCGCAGGCTGCTACGCGACGCGGTCGGCGGCCACTACGTCCGCCTCTACGCACCGCGCAAGTACGGGAAGACGAGCCTCCTCAAGAAGGCGCTCCACGATGGCGCGCGCGACGAGGGGCTGATCCCGATCCTCGTCGACCTCTATCGGGTCTCCTCGATCGCCGACGTCACGGTGCGGCTCGAGCGCGCGTACGCGAAGCAGCTCAAGGGCGAGCTCCGCTCGCGGATCGAGGCCTTCCTCCAGCGAACAGGCGTCGGGCTCTCGCTCGGTGCGCTCGGGATCAGCGCGCGCCTCCAGCTCGAGCCGGCGTCCGACCCGCTGCCCGCGCTCCACGCGCTGCTCGAGCTGCCGCTGCGGCTCGAGTCGTCCGGTGGCTACCGCGCGCTGATCGCGTTCGACGAGTTCCAGGACATCGGGCGCATCGACGGGCTCGACGGTCTCCTCCGCAGCCACATCCAGCACCACGGGGAGGTCGCGTCGTACGTCTTCGCCGGCTCCGAGCCGGCCCTGATGCGCCTCCTTTTCGAGACGAAGGAGCGCCCGCTCTACGGCTCCGCGGTACCGATGCGGCTCGGTCGCCTGGCCGACGCCGACCTCGCGGAGTACGTCGGCGCGCGCTTCGAGCAGACCGGACGCCGCGCGGGCGAGGCGCTCGGGCCCCTCCTCGTCGCCGCGCGCGGTCACCCGCAGCGCGCCATGCTCCTGGCGCACCGGCTCTGGGAGGAGGTGCCGGCGGGCAGCGAGGCGACCCTCGACCACTGGGTCGCCGCCCATGCGGCCGCCCTGCGCGAGCTCGAGGCGGAGTTCGACGCGCAGTGGCGGGGGCTCGACATCTCGCAGCAGAAGACCCTTCGCGCGCTGCTCCTGGGAGACGGCGCGCCGTACCGGTCGGCCGCGCTGCGCCGGCTCGAGCTGACGAAGGACGTCGTCCGACGGGCGCTTCCCCGCCTCGCCGCGACCGCGGAGATCGAGGAGCGCGAGGAGGGCGGCTACTCCCTCGTCGACCCGCTCTTCGCAGAGTGGGTCGGGCGGCTCAACGACCGCGCGTTGTCCTCGGGCTCTGGTTCCGTCGACATCGGGATCGAGCCCGGCCTGTAGTCGGACATCCCGGAGAAGCGCCCGACGACCCGAGGCATCACCGCTTGCGCGATCGAGACCAGCCGGTACGGGAACCAGGGCACCGTCACCTCGGCCTTGTTCTTCTCGACCGCGTCGACGACTGCCTTCGCGACGCGTGGTGGCTGGATCACGAACTTCCCGAGCAGCGGGCTCTTGAGCACGCCCTTCTGCGGGAAGCCCTCGGTCTCGACGAAGCCGGGCAGGACTGAGTGGACGCGGATGCCGCTCCCGCGCAGCGCGGCGGCGAGCGAGCGGGAGAATGCGAGCTGGGCGTGCTTCGACGCGGCGTACGCTCCGGCGGGTGCAAAGGCGGCGGTCCCTGCGACGGAGACCAGGTTGACGATGTGCGCGCCACCCTCCTTTGCGGCGGTCTCGAGCCCGGGCATCAGCGCACGCGTGCACCACACGCCGCCGAGGTAGTTGACCTCCATCACGCGCTGGATGCGGTCGAGGTCGACGATGAGGAAGTCGCCGCGCGCCGGGATGCCGGCGTTGTTCACGAGCAGATGGACGGCAGGGTGCCGCTCGAGGACTCGCGTCGCGAGTGCGCCCACGGCGTCACGGTCCGCGACGTCGCACAGCTCGACCTCGCCATCGATCTCGTCGGCGAGCGCGCGCAGACGGTCCTCTCGGCGGGCGACCAGGACGCAGCGCCAGCCGCGCTCCGCGAGCCGCCGCGCGATCGCCTCGCCGATGCCGGCCGAGGCACCCGTCACGACCGCGATTCGCTTGTCGTCGGACACGCCCGGCAAATCTATGCGAACCGGAGCCAGCACTCCCCACGCCGTTTAGGATCGCCGCATGGCTGGGCGGTTCGAGGGAAAGCAGGCGCTCGTGCTGGGGGTCGCGAACAAGCGGTCGATCGCGTGGGCGAT
>DASSVY010000058.1:0-3905 GCA_035705535.1 Gaiella sp.
CAGTGCGGGGCCGGAGGGCACAGTACGGAAGGTACGGGCCCGCAGAGCTCCGTGCTGCGAGCGGCTTCAGGCGGCGGCGGAGCCGGGCTCTGCCCGGCGGGAGCAGCCGCCGGCCAGGGGCGCGCATGAGTGTCATCTTCAGTCGGGCTCCCTTGCGCGTGAGCCTCGGAGGCGGCGGCACGGACATCCCCTCCTACTACCGGGAGCACGGCGGCTTCCTCGTCAGCGGCGCGATCGACAAGTACGTCTACATGCTCACCCACACCGTCTTCCAGCGGCGCTACCGGATGAAGTACTCGCAGTTCGAGGAGGTCGACGAGCCGTCAGAGATCAGGCACCCGATCCTGCGCGAGTCGCTGCTGCGCCACTGGAACGGCGACCCGCTCGAGGTGAGCGTCATCGCCGACGTGCCGGCCGGGACGGGCCTCGGGTCGTCCGGCTCGTTCACGGTGTGCTTCCTGAAGGCGCTCGCCCTGGCCCGCCGCGTCGCGATTCCACCGGGGAGGCTCGCGGAGGACGCGTGCGAGATCGAGATCGACGTTCTCGGTGAGCCGTCGGGCAAGCAGGATCAGTACGTCTCGGCGCACGGCGGGATCTGCGCGTACACCTTCCACCCCGACGGATCGGTGGACGTCGAGCCGCTCTCCCTCGCGCGTGGAACGCTCGACAAGCTGCGGAACAACCTCCTGCTCTTCTACACCGGCGAGGCACGCGCGGCGTCCGCGATCCTCGCCGACCAGGTCACCCGGACCGAGGAGGGGGACGCGGAGATGCGCGCCAACCTCGACCGGACGAAGGAGCTCGGGCTCGAGGTCAGGACCCTGCTCGAGCGCGGCGACGTCGAGCAGTTCGGCGAGCTCATGCACGAGCACTGGGAGAACAAGGTGCGCCGGTCGCCGGGCATGGCGACGGAGCGGATCGATCACCTCTACACGCTCGCGCGCCGCAGCGGCGTGATCGGAGGGAAGGTCGTCGGGGCGGGCGGCGGCGGCTTCCTGCTCGTCTACGCCCGTCGACCCGACGACACTCGGCAGGCGATGGCCGCGGCGCAGGCGCCGGAGCTCCGGTTCGACTTCGAGTTCCAGGGCTGCTCCGGCGTCGAGTACACGTGACGGAGCCGATCACGGAGCGGCCTCCGCTGCGCGTCGGGATCGTCGGCTGCGGGCTGGTCGGCCACAAGCGGGCGGCCGCTCTGGGCGAGGACACGCTCGTCGCCGGCTTCGACGCCGACCCCGGCGCGACCCGGTCGCTGGTCGACTCCTTCGGCGGACTCGCGTGCGCGTCGCTCGGCGAGCTGCTCGGGCAGGACCTCGACGTCGTGGTCGTCGCGCTGCCACACGACCGGCTGGCCGAGCACGCGTGCAGGGCACTCGAGGCGTCGGCGCACGTCCTCGTCGAGAAGCCCGCGGGGATCGGGGTCGCGGACGTCGAGCGGATCGCGGAGGCGGCTGCGGCTGCGCGTCGCAGGGTGAAGGTCGGCTTCAACCACCGCTTCCACCCGGCGACGGCGAGGGCGATCGCCCTGGTGCAAGCCGAGACGTACGGCCCGGTGCTGCACGTGCGCGCGCGCTACGGGCACGGCGGCCGCCTCGGGTACGAGTCGGAATGGCGCGCGCAGCGCGCCATCTCGGGCGGCGGCGAGCTCGTCGATCAGGGCATGCACCTCCTCGATCTGAGCCACGCGCTGCTCGGGCCCCTGCCGCTCCACTCGGCCCTCCTCCGCACCGCGTACTGGCCGATGGAGGTCGAGGACAACGCCGTGGTCGTGCTCGGCGAGCGCGCCGACGGGGCGTGGTCGATGCTCCACGCGAGCTGGACGGAGTGGAAGAACCTCTTCTCGCTCGAGATCTTCTGCCGGACGGCGAAGCTCCAGGTGGACGGGCTCGCCCGGTCGTACGGCGCGCAGCGCCTCACCGTCTATCGGATGGGGCCCGAGCTCGGCCCACCGGAGGTCGAGACGACCGACTACCCGCCCGAGGACGAGTCGTGGCGCCGCGAGTGGGAGCAGCTCGCCGAGGCGATCCATGCGGCCGACGACCGCCCGCTCTCCGGCGACCTCGGGTCGGCGCTCTACGGCTGGAGGTGCGTCGAGGAGGCATATGCACGCCAGGTCGGAGGCTGACACGGAGCGCCCGGCGCTCCTGCCGGTCGCCGTGCTCCTCGGCGGGCGCGGAACGCGACTCGGCGATCTCGCGCGCGACACGCCGAAGGCGCTCGTCCCGGTCGCGGACGAGCCGTTCGTCTTCCACCAGCTGCGACTGCTCGCCGCGCACGGCGCGCGTCGCGTCGTGCTCTGCGTGGGACATCTCGGAGAGCAGATCGCAGACGCCGTGGGCGACGGCGCAGGGTTCGGTCTCGAGGTGGAGTACGCGTTCGACGGCCCGGAGCCCGTCGGCACGGCCGCCGCGCTGCGGCAGGCGTCGGGCCTGCTGGGCGAGCGGTTCCTCGTCACCTACGGCGACGCCTACCTCCGCGCCGACCACGGCGCCGTGCAGGAGGCATTCCTCCGCAGCGAGCTCCCGGGCCTGATGACCGTGATGGAGAACGACGGTCGCTGGGTGGCGAGCAATGCCGTCTTCCGTGACGGCCTCGTCTCTGCGTACGACAAGCGCACCCCACCGCCCGAGGCGCGCTGGGTCGACTACGGCCTCCTCGGGTTCGAGGCGCGGGTCTTCGACGAGCACGACGCGGCCGACCTCGCCGACGTCTGCCGCGAGCTCGCGCCGCGGGGAGCGCTCGGCGGGCTCCTCGTACGCGAGCGGTTCTACGAGATCGGCACGCCCGAGGGGCTCGCCGAGACGGACGCATTTCTCCGGGAGCAAGGGGAGCGCCGCTGAGCCGCGCCTGCGCCGGCGACTACCATCGCCGCCGGTGAAGGCTCTCCTCGTCAGCTTCTACTTCCCGCCCGCCGGCGGCGGGGGTGTCCAGCGGCCGCTCAAGCTCGCGCAGTACCTCCCCGCGATGGGGGTGGAGACGCACGTCCTGGCGCCGGACGACCCGCGCTGGCTCCATCGCGACGACGGGCTCAGGGCGCCCTCGCAGGCCTGGGTGCACCGGGCCCGCTACGTCGGGGTCTCGGGTGGCAAGCCGTCGGAGGTGCTCGCCGGCACGCAGGGCCTCGAGCGCGTCGCGACGAAGGCGCGGCTCCAGCTTCGGCGCCTCGTCGTGCCGGACGAGAACGCGACGTGGGCGCTGACGGCGATCCCCGCAGGGATCAAGCTCGTGCGGAAGCACGACATCGACGTGATCGTCTCGACGTCGCCGCCGCCCTCGACGCATCTGATCGCGGCCGCGATCGCCCGGGCGACCGGCGTGAAGTGGGTCGCGGACCTGCGCGACTCTCTCGTCGCGCACGCGCATCGCCGCGCGGACAGCGCGGCGACCCGCGCGAAGTCGTCGCTCCACCTTCGCGTCGCGCGCCTCGTCGCGTCGCGCGCGGACGCGATCACCTGCGTCTCCGAGGCGATCTCGGAGGAGACCCGGGCGCTCCGGCCCCGCGGGCCGGTCGTGACCATCGCGAACGGCTGCGACTTCGACGACGTCGCCGGGCTCGACCGGCAGCCGTCCGACCGGTTCCGAATCACGCACACCGGGAGCTTCTTCGGACGCCGAGATCCGCGGCCGTTCCTCCAGGCGCTGCACGACTCGGAACTCGACGTCGTGGCGCGCTTCCTGGGCGACTTCCGGCCCGCCGACCGGGAATGGGCCGATGTCCTCGGGCTCGGCGACCGGCTCGAGCTGCTGCCGTACGCGCCGCGCGCGGCGTCGCTTCGGCTCCAGCGCGACTCCGAGGCGCTGCTCCTGCTGATCCCCGAGGCCGACGGCCGGGGGCGGGGCGTTCTCTCGGGAAAGGTGTTCGAGTACGTCGCCGTGGGCCGGCCGATCCTCGCCGCGGTGCCCCCGGA
>DASSVY010000059.1:0-2960 GCA_035705535.1 Gaiella sp.
TGGATGCCGAGCGGGTTCACGATGAACACGAACGCGCGGTTCCGCTCGTGAAAGGTGTCGAGGTGGAGCTCGACGTTGTCGTCGCTGGCGACGCGGTCGCGGTCGGCGAGCGTGGCGGCCACCGTGCCGGGCTCCGCGTAGGCCCGGATGCCGAAATGCATCGCGTCGGAGGAGTACCAGACGCGAACCTCGGTCGAGTCGGGGGCGGGCCGGCCGTCGGCGGGGGCGTACAGGGAGAAGCCTTTGAGAACGGCGGCGCTCGCCCATGGGGCTTCGTCCAGGCGGCCGTCGATGACGACGGACGCCTCGATCTTCGGCAGCCGAACGGTGGTCTGCCCGGCGCGGCCGTCGTAGACGGCCGGTGGCGCGGTAGCGGCGAGCTGGAAGGCGGAGAGGAGGGGAAGGAGCACGCGGCAAAGCTAGTCGCGGTGAATGGGCCGAAGAAGCCGGTTCGGCCTGCTTGGCGTGGCCGGCGCGCATCTCGGTCCGCGACTTTGGCGTCGGGCTCGGGCTGGCCCATCAGCCGGACCTCGCCCGCGCGATGGGTGGCCAGCTGCGCGTCCGCTGAGGCCCTGCCCTCGCCGGCTTTACATCAATATCCAGTAGAGGAGGCCGTTGAAGTCGGCAATGCCGAGCTGCACGGCGAATTCGCGGTGGTAGCCGTCGGCGGATCGTGACAGCGGCGTCCATCGAACGGAACCGCGAAAGATCTTCGCAAAGGTCACCGAGCCCTCAGACACCAAACGCAGCGCCGTGGTATTCCTCCACGCCGGGTCCTGCTCCTTGAGCAGGTGGTTCGTGTACAACATCGCGATCCCCGGCGACACGGCAGAAGAGCGCCGGAACTGGATTCCCAGCCCCGCGGCCAGGCCGAGCCGTGTCGACCATCGGCCCGGATCGGAAGGAGTGTCCCGCACCTGAAAGTAGGACAGCTCCAACGGAACGGTGAAGCCGTTGTCAGGGTGACGGTCCCCGTTCGACCGGCTCGGCTGCCAGCCGAGAGTGAGCGGCGTCGCGCGCGCCGGACCGACGCTCTCGCGATCATCCTGGGTTCGCCCGCTCGGAAAACCCTCGCCGACGATCACGTAGTACGGCAGCGCGTGCGCCAACCGCGCACGCCACCCGAGGTGCCGGTCCGGCACCGACGATGGGTCCTTCTGGAACCCGCGAAGAGTCGCCGCGCTGAGCGCGCGATGCGCCGCCCGCGCGACCCTGACGATCCGCGTGTGGGCCTCGTGGTAGACCGCGGCGTCACTCTTGGGCTCGTACGGATAACGTGCCACGTTGGATTCCCGGAGATCCTGCTCGCGATCCTCGATCATCTGGGCTCGGAGCAGCAGATCTTCGACGAGGTGATCGAGGAAATTCTCGGGGTCCTCGATCAGCCTGACGAAGGACGCGTCGACGAAGCACCGCCCGCGCGCCGCATCGCTCGGTTGGGGACACCCGACGTTGTTCCCCCACGCGCTTCGGATCCTGGTGTACGGCTCCGCGCGGAGCTGGTGGAGCAGCACGCCGAACCCGCTCGAGCACAGCTGTCGTCCCAGGTACCCAGGCTCCTGGCACCGTGGGGCCTTGCCGGTGCCGGCCGGCACGGCGAGCGCGTCGAAGATCGCTCGCAGCACCCCCAGACGGCTCCTCTCCTCCGACGTGAACGCGAGGCGCTCCGGG
Source organism: Gaiella sp. (assembly GCA_035705535.1). GTDB lineage: Bacteria > Actinomycetota > Thermoleophilia > Gaiellales > Gaiellaceae > Gaiella. The sequence continues at coordinate 1,672 of DASSVY010000059.1, forward strand.
ACGAACGTCGTGCCGTGCTCCTGCTCCGCGAACCACCGCGCGACGCGGAGCGTGAACGGATCCAGCAGCAACGGGTTCTCGCGCAGAAGACGCAGCTGTGCGGTGATTGCGCACGCGTCGGAGGTCACACCGCTGGGCGCGCAGATGAACGATTCACCGACGACGCGCAGCCCGTCGTAGACGCCCGTGTAGAAGTCGTACTCCCGGAACGGCCGGCCCAGAAAGGCCCCGAAGGAGCCGAACTGCGTTCCCACGATGTCCGTGCCGCGGCTCGAGATCCTGACGACGGGCTCCGGATCCGACCCCGGGAGCTGATCCTCGCTCGCCTCCCGAATCCGGTTGATCAGCCGGCCCAGTGACTGGAGCTCGTACCGACGGGCTGCCGGGTATGCGTTCGCGCCAAGCTGAAACAGGTAACCGATGCCGAGCGTGGAGTCTTCCGCCTGGCGCGTGGCGCGGCTGGCGTCGGCACGCAGCCGATACGGATCGGAGAACATGATCCAGACGGAGTCGGCGGCCGTCAACTGCACGCCGTGCTTCGCGAGGTCGAGCCCGAGCGCCAGCGGGTTGTTGTCGAACACGCCCCCGTCCGTGAACCGGTGGCACACCCTGCCCGTCTCCGGGAGCGATGCCTTCTGGCTCTCGGCTGGGAGGAGAGGCCGTTTCCCCGGGGAGACGTAGCACAGCCACCGAGGGGCGAAGGCGGGAGGCACGGCACTCCCCGCCTCGATCGCCCACAACATCGCGCTGTCTCGAGCCGTCAGGGCACCGGCGGGGACAGGCGAGTCCGCATACAACTCCGGCTGTAGGACGATCGCGCCGAGCGACCGGCGATACGAGATGCCGTTGGGCAGCGGAAAGAAGCCGAGCCTGCCCGGAGGATATTCCTTCTCATCGGCCGCGGCGGCACGCACCTGGAATACGGTGGCGAGTCGCTGCACGGGCGCCGATACCGGTCCGGCGACCTGGTATTGCACGGTGTCGAGCTGCGTCAGCGAGAAGCCGACGGGGACGCGACAGTCCGGATAAGCGGTGACCGCGGCCCGGAAGTCCGTCACCTCCCGCCACTCCGATTCCTTGAAGAACCTCCGTGAGAAGAGGCTGAGATCGTCGACCACCGCAAGGTCTTCTTCTCTACCCTGAAGCGCCGGGACGAGCTGTTCGATTCCGACACTCGTCCAGATCTTCCAGAAGAGCGACGACTCCGCGTGCAGCGTGTCGCCGGACGGCCTTGCGCAGTAGGACAGCGCCGTCAGGACGGAGTTGATGTTGCCGGCGGACGCCCCCGC
>DASSVY010000060.1:0-2194 GCA_035705535.1 Gaiella sp.
TGGCGTTCAGCGCCGACGGTCGGCTGCTCGTCACCGCGGGGCGGGATCACGACGTCATCGTCTGGGATGTTGCGAGCGGCGAGCCCGTCCATCGGTTCGAGGAGGCGCAGTCCGGGTCGGTCGCCGACGCCCGTTTCAGCCCGGACGGCCGGTGGCTCGTGACGGCAGGCCCGAGCTCTACCCGCATCTGGCAGGTCGCCGACTGGCAGCCGCTCACCTACCTCTACGGGCCGACGTCCCATCCCACGGCGGCCGCGTTCGGGCCCGACTCGCGGATGGTCTTCACCCGCGAGGAGAACGGGACGGTGCGACGCTACGTGTGCGAGCTGTGCGGCGACCTCGACGAGCTGACGGCCCTCGCGCGGTCGCGGCTCCGAGCGACGAGACGCTCGATCACCGACGTCGACCGCGCCCGCTACCTCGGCTGACGGGCGGTTTGCTCGTCCGGTCGAGGGCCCTTCCCCCGCGGGCCCTCGACCGGTGTCCTCCCCGTCGCTACGTGGCGGGGCAGGTGCCGTTGACCTGCGTGGAGGCGGATGCGCCCTGCGCGTCCGTCGCTGTCACGTCGATCACGATCGGGCCCGAGTACGCGACGTCGTCGAACTCGCAGGTCTCGTGGTACCCCGCCGACCATCCACCGGCGGAGTCACTCGTCACGGCGTCGTCGTCGGTCCCCGAGCCTCCGCTCGCGGGGGTGACATACGTGAAGGTGAGGTCGATCGCGCTGTTCGCGTGATACCCCGTGCCGGTGAAGCCCATCGTGAAGCACACCGGACACTCACCGTCCTGCACGTCGACGCTCAAGGCGGGGTTAACCTCCGCCGGCGGCGCCGGCGGCGCCGGTGGCGCGGGCGGAGCAGGCGGCACGAACTGGCCGGTGAACACTGCCGTGACGTCCACCAGCGCTCCGGTCACCTTCAGCGTGCAGGGGTTGCCCTGCCCGGCGCACGCGCCCTCCCAGCCACTGAACGTGTGGCCGGGCGTGACGTACGCCGTCAGCTTGACCTCGCGGTTCTGGTCGAACGACCTGACGCAGGCGAGCGGGCAGTCGATGAGATACGGGTCGCTTCGGACGTACCCCCCTCCCCACGGCTTGACGTCCACCGTCAGAGTCGCCGCCCCCGTCCAGGAATACGTGGAGCCGTCGTCCTCGGGCACCCTCGAGTTGCCGGAGGCGGGCAGCAGCACCGCCACCGCCGCGACCGCGAGCACCAGAAGCGGCCACCGCGTCCTCTTGAACATCATGGAACCACCTCCTTCGTCGTGTTGCCATGTCGTCTCTCGGGCGATGCTGCCGGGGCTCGCTCAAGATCCCCTCAAGAGATCCGCGCCTCCTCACCGCTTGTCTCAGCTCGTGCCTGGCGCGGTAGAGCGGACCGGCCCTTCGGGTCGACAGGGAGCCCGGCCCGGGCGAGCTTTCGCGCCAGGCCGGCTGCACCGTCGCCACGGTCCATCCGGATTCGCTCGAGCGTGAACGGCTCGTCGGGGCGCGCGAGGCCCGGCTCGGTGGTCGTCGCGCCCTCGTAGCCTGCGGCCTTGACCGCCGCGACCGCCTCCGCGTCGTACCGGCCCGCCGGATAGCAGAAGAATCGGGGTAGGACACCGAAGAGCCGGAGGATCTCGCGGCGGGAGCCGCTGATCTCTTGAGTCAGCGTGGCACCGCTCGCGAGGGCGAGGTCGGCGTGCGTCAGCGAATGCGCGTCGACCGCCCAGCCCGCGGCGATGAGCTTGCGCACGCCCGTGAGCCCCACGCCCCAGGGCGGAGCGAGGTTCGAGACGTCGAGGTTCAGGACGCCGGGCCAGTGCCGCGCGGCCAGAATCGGCAGCGCCGCGGTCACGTGGCTCCGGTAACCGTCGTCGAACGTGAGCACGATCGGCCTCGGCGGGAGCGTGGCGCGTCCGTGCCAGGCATCGAACACCCGTCCGAGCGTGACCGCTTCGTACCCGGCGGCCGCGAGCCAACGAACCTGCGCCCGGAGCTCGTCACGTCGGATGTAGAGGTCCGGGTAGGGCGCCGAGGCGGGCGGGTCCGCGATCACGTGGTACATCAGGACGGGCACGGCACGGCGGTCGGGCTTCCCCGTCGATGTCCACGGCGTCGCGAACGCCTGTCCGGCGAGGACGCTCCCTCCTGCGGTGACAACGACCAGGGCCAAACCAAGAGGTCGTCTCGATTCCATGCCGGGCAACGCTG
>DASSVY010000061.1:0-4085 GCA_035705535.1 Gaiella sp.
AGGGTCGGGCGATGATCAGGCTCGAGGTCTATGGAAGCGCCTCGACCATGTCCTCGGTGGCGCGCTTCCTGGACGCGAGCGACGACGTGGAGCGCGTGCGGCTCGCTCACGCCACCCGGCCCGAGCACGCCATCGTCGTCGCCGTCGTGCGTCCGCGCGCGGTGGACGGAGTGCTCGACGAGCTGCGCGGGCACGGTGTGCCCGACGACGACGTGACTCTGACGCGCGAGGAGGTGCTCGGAGGATCGGGCGACAGCCGACGCGAGGCCGGGCTCGTCTGGGAGGACGTGCTCGGGATGGCGAGCCGCAACGCGCGCCCCATCGCGCGCTACCTCGCCTTCATGATCGTCGCGGGCGTCGTCGGGAGCTACGGCGTGATCGGCGCCAACGTCATCCTGATCGTCGGCGCGATGGCGATCAGCCCCGACCTGCTGCCGATCACGGCGGTCGGAGTCGGGCTGGTCGACCGCCGATTTGGCCTGGCGGCGCGAGCGCTCGTGACGCTGCTGATCGGGATGACGCTCGCCTCGGCCGCGGCGTGCGCCTCCGCATCGCTCCAGGACCTGTTCGGGCTGATCCCGTCCGCGTTCGACATCCACTCGACCGTCCTCGGGTCCCTGACGGAGGTGAGCAACGAGACGATCGTCGTCGCGCTCGCGGCGGGCGTCGCGGGGATGCTCGCGCTCGAGACCCGTGCGAGCGCCGGTGTGGGCGTCGCCGTCTCGGTGACGACCATCCCCGCCGCCGCGTACCTCGGCGTCGCGGCGGGTCTCGGGGAGGCCGACCAGGCCCGCGGCGCCGTCGGCGTCCTCGGCGCGAACGTGGCCATGCTCGTCGTCGGAGCATCGGGGACGCTCACCCTCCAACGGCTCGTCGCGCGTCGGGCCGTGCCGGGCCGGGCACTGCGTCGCTAGGCGATCCCCCAGGCGCCCGTCCAGGAGCCGCCGGGCTCCAGTCTGACGACCCCCTCGCCGGTGCGAAAGGCGTTCGGCGGGCACGTCATCGGCTCGACGGCGAGGCTCCGCCGGTTCACGTCGGACAGCGGGTCTCCCGTGAAGAGCTGGAGGTGCGTGTACGCCTCGTCCGCCCACACGGTCACCTCCACCCCGCTCTCCTCGGCCTGGAGGCGCACCCGCGTGCGCCCGTCGTCGTCCGGCTCGAGATCCGTGAACGTGTTGTCGAGCTGCGTTGCACCGAGGACGCGCGGGCGGCGGAAGTCGTGGTCCGTGCCCTCGACGTCCTGCGCGGTGCCGGGGAGCCCCCTCGGGCCGGAGCCGACGACGGTGCGCGCCGGCACGGTGAGCGTCAGCGAGTCGACGGTCGGTGTGCCGAGCGTGAAGTACGGGTGCATCCCGCTGCCGAACGGGCACGGGCCGGCGCCGGCGTTCGTCGCGGTCGTCCGCACCGTCAGCCCGTCGTCCGCGAGCGAGTACTCGATGCGGAGCGCAAGGGCGAAGGGGTAGCCGGGCTGCGGGTGGAGGACGTGCTCCAGCACGACCCTCTCCTCCGCGCGCTCCGCGACCGTCCAGCTCGCCCAGCGGACGAGCCCGTGGATCGCGTTGCCGGCGTCCACCTCCGTCAGCGGCAGCTGGTGCTCACGGCCGTCGAACGTGTAGCGCCCGTCCTCGATCCGGTTCGGCCACGGCATCAGCACCTGGCCGCGGCCCGAGGAGCACATCTCGTCCACGGCGTAGCCGTCGAGCACGTCGCGATCGCCCACCGTGTACGTCCGCAGGCCCGCGCCGACCTCGACGACGACCGCCTGTTGGTCGCCGTAGGAGAGCTCGTGCTGCTCGCCCGACGGCGGGACCCGGGTCATTCGGCGGCCCTCAGCCGAGTCGCGCGAGCAGGTGGTCGCCGACCCGGAGCGAGTTGGCCATCGCCGTGAGCGCCGGGTTGACAGCCCCGATCGACGGGAAGACGCTCGTGTCGACGACGTAGAGGTTGTCGAGCTCGTGCGCCTTGCAGTTCACGTCGAGCACGGACGTCTCCGGATCGGTACCGAACCGGCAGGTGCCCGCCTGGTGCGCGCAGCCGGCGACCGGGATGTCGTTCTTCATGTACGCGAAGCGGTGGATGAGGTGGCCCGGGTTCATGTCCAGCTGCCCGAGCAGCGACTTGACCTTCGCGTAGAGCCGCTTCTTGGCCTCCAGGTTCGTCTCCGTGTACGTGAGCGTCAGCTTGCCGTCGCGGTCGACGGTGACCCGGTTGTCGGGCCGCGGGAGGTCCTCGGTCGACAGCCAGAAGTCGATCGCATGACGTGCCATCCGCTCCAGCGTCCACTCCGGAGCCAGCTTCGTGTCGCGCGGTCGCTCGCCGCGGAACATCGGCGCGGTCGACTTGCCGACCATCTGGACGTTGCCGAGCGGGTACTCGAAGTCGCCGTCCCCGAAGTAGAAGTCGTTGAGCCCGAGCGTCTTCTGATACGCGGTCGCGTTCTCCTCGCGCGAGAGGGCGAGGACCGCCGTCGAGTCGTGGAACATGTAGTTGCGGCCGACCTGGTCCGAGCCGTTGGCGAGACCGTTCGGGTGCTTGTCGGTCGCCGACTGCAACAGCAGCCTGGCCGTGTTGGCCGCGCCGCATGCGACCACGACCACGTCGCCCGCGAACCGCTCCTCGGCCCCGTCCCGCTCGACGACCACTTCGCCGACCGCGGTGCCGTCGCCGCTCGTCTCGAGCCTGACGACCTTCGATTTCGTCAGCAGCGTCACGTTCTGGTGCTCTAGGGCCGGCCGGACGCCGAGCACCTCGGCGTCGGACTTCGCGTGCACGAGGCACGGGAAGCCGTCGCAGGTGGCACAGCGGATGCAGGTCGAGAACGCCGGGCTCGACTCGTCGAGCATGATCCCGCACGGCGCGTGGAACGGCCGGTAGCCGGCAGCCTCGAGGTCGTCGGCAAGCTGCTGGATCCGCGGCTCGTGCGAGACGGCGGGATGCGGGTAGGGCGCGCTCGCCGGAGGCTCGGTCGGATCCTCGCCGCGGGCGCCGTGCACGTGGTAGTGCTGCTCCGCGAGCGAGTAGTAGGGCTCGAGCTCGTCGTAGGCGATCGGCCAGGCCGGCGAGAGACCGTCGTGGTGCCGCAGCTCACCGAAGTCCTCCTTGCGGAGGCGGTACAGCGCGGCGCCGTAGAGCTTCGTCGCTCCCCCGACGAAGTAGTGGACACCTGGCTGGAAGGGCTTGCCGCTCGCGTCGTACCACGTCTCCGGCGAGACGTAGCGGTTGTCCACGAACACGTCCTGGTCCGACCAGTTGTGCGGCTCGCGCGGGAGCCAGTCGCCACGCTCGAGCAGGAGGATCCGCTTCCCGGACGGCGCGAGGTGCCGCGCGAGCGTCCCGCCGCCGGCGCCCGTCCCGACGATGATCACGTCGTAGGCGTCCACCGTCAGTACTGCTCCAACAGCTCGGGAATCATGATCCGCGCCGCCGCCTCCAGCAGCGCGAGGTGCGAGAACGCCTGGGGGAAGTTCCCGAGGTGACGCCCGGTCTCGGCGTCGAACTCCTCGGCGTAGAGGCCGAGCGGCGACGCGATCCGCAGGAGCTTCTCCATCAGATCGCGTGCGTGCTGCAGCTCGCCGACGATCGCGAGCGCCGAGACGAGCCAGAACGAGCAGATCAGGAAGGTGCCCTCCTTGCCGGAGAGGCCGTCGTCGGTCTCGTCCGTCCGGTAGCGGAGGACGAATCCGTTCTCGGTGAGCTCCTCGGCGATCGCGTTGACGGTCGCGCGGAGGCGCTCGTCGTCGGCCGACAGGAATCCGAAGATCGGGGCGAGCAGCACGGAGGCGTCGAGCGAGTCGGTCTCGTAGTGCTGACGGAGGACGCCGCGATCGCTGACGCCCCTTTCGAGGATCTCCGCCTTGATCTCCTCGGCGGTCGCCGCCCACTGCGCTTGCAGCGTCGAGTCACCCCGCAGCTCCGCGAGCTTCGCGGCGCGGTCGAGCGCGACCCAGCACATCAGTTTCGAGGACACGTAGTGCAGCGGCGCCCCGCGCGCCTCCCAGAGGCCCTGGTCGGGCTCCCGCCAGGAGGCGAGGGCGCCCTCCGCCTGGGACTTCACGAGCGGCCACAACCGCCGGGGCAGGTGCTTG
>DASSVY010000062.1:0-10616 GCA_035705535.1 Gaiella sp.
AGCGAGGTCACGACGAGGCTCGCGGCGAGCATCGCAGCGCCCGCGGTCATCGAGGGGACGTCGGTGTCGAGCGACAGGTGCCGCACGAGGTTGTCGCGCAGCGCGAAGAGCGCGGCGCCGGCCAGCGCGATGGCGATGCCGATGCTTCGCACGTGGCGCGGCCGCTCCGGCTCCAACGCCAGCGCGATCCCGCCGGCGACCACGAGGAATGCCCCGAGGAGCACGGCCGGCCCGGGGCGCTCCCCAAAGCCGACTACCGCGATGGTCACGGCGAAGAGCGGCGCCATCCCGAACGCGATCGACGCCCGCGACGAGCCGGCCTCGCGGATCCCGACGGTGATGAAGAGGTTCGAGACCCCGGGCGCGATCGCGCCGGCGAGCAGGAACGGCAGCAAGCCCGCGAGCGTGACGCCGCCCTGGATCGCCGCAGCGACGCAGAGGACGAGGAACGTCGCCGTCTGCATGAGCAGCGCGCCGACGGCGGCCGGCACGAGCGGCGGGACGAGCGCGAACCGCACGGCGACCGGCATCGCTCCGAAGAGCGCCGCCGACGTGAACGCGAGCGCGACGGCGTCCATTGCTAGGACCGCGCCGGGACGAGGCGCCGCAGGACACCGGCTGCCGCCGGCTCGGAGAGGACGATGCCGGAGAGCATCACCGCGCACCCTGCCCAGCCGGCCCAGCCGAGGCTCTCCGAGAGGAGAAGCACGCCGAAGAAGGCCGCAAACGGGGCCTCGAGCGTGAAGACGAGAGCCGTACGCGCCGCGGTCTCGCGCGACTGCACCCAGGTCGCGACGAGGTAGCCAAGGGCGCCGGCGAACACACCGGTGACGACCAGCGCGTACCACGTCTGCGCGTCGTCCGGCACCTGCACCTGGCCTGCGGCGACCGCAACCACGACGAACGCGGCGCACGACACGCTCATCTGGATGAACGTGAGAGCGCGCGCGTCGTAGCGCGGCGCGAAACGCTCCATCGCGACGATCTGGAACGACTGGGCGACGGCGTTCGCCACCACGAGGGCGTTCCCGACGACGGAGCCGCCGGGGATCCCGCTGATCAGAGCGAGCCCGACCAGCGCCAGCACGACCCCCACCCACGCCGCCGCGGGCACCGGGGTGCGGAAGAGCGCGAGCGCGAGGATCGGCGTGAAGACGACATAGAGGCCGGTGATGAACCCGGTGCTCGAGACCGTCGTGAGGTCGAGCCCGGCCGTCTGGAACGCGTACGCCGCGGCGAGGAATCCGCCGGCGAGCACGCCGGCCGCCCAGCCGGCCCGCGGCAGCGAGCGCAGGGGCGCCCAGGCGAACGGCGCGAGCGCAACGCCCGAGATCGCGAACCGGACTGCGAGGAAGGCGAACAGCGGGTACGCGTCGAGCGCCTTCTGCACCGGCACGAACGTGTAGCCCCAGATCGCGGTGACCGCGACCAGCGCGAGGATCGGGGCTCCGGTGCGCGGCACCGGGCAACGCTATCCCGCTCTCCGGAGGCGCCGTCAGCGGGTCCGGCGGAGGAGCGCCGAGCGGGCGAGGGCGACGCGGCCGACCTTCGGGCGGAGTCCTGCCTTGCCGTCCGGGTCGCCGACCATGCGGACGGACGTGAACGGCGAACGACCCGACGATCGAGGGGATCGCCGGCTTCCGGGCACCGCTCCGCTCACGCGGCCGACGACGGACAACGGATTCGACCTGCTCGACGCAGGCATCGGCTCGGCGGCGACCCTCGGGCTGCTCGTCCTCGTCGCGGGCGCCTCGATGCTGCGCCTCCGACAGGACGCCCGTGCGGCCTGAGCGAAGCGTACGGGCCCGCCGAGCTTGGGCGGGGCCCGTACGCTTCGGGTGTGGCTCCAAGCGACACCCTCGGCCGGCCCGTCCGCGACCTGCGCATCTCCGTCACCGACCGGTGCAACTTCCGCTGTACGTACTGCATGCCGAAGACGGTGTTCGGGCAGGACTACCGCTTCATGGACCGCAAGGAGCTGCTCACCTTCGAGGAGCTCGAGCGGGTCGCGCGGGTGTTCGCGGGGCTCGGCGTCGAGAAGATCCGCCTCACGGGTGGAGAGCCGCTTCTCCGCAAGGAGCTCGAGACGCTCGTCGAGCGGCTCCGCACGATCGACGGCCTGGATCTCACGCTGACGACGAACGCGTCGCTGCTCGCACGCAAGGCGGAGACCCTCCGCGCCGCCGGGCTGGACCGCGTGAACGTGAGCCTCGACTCGCTCGACGATGCGACGTTCCGGGCGATGAACGACGTCGACTTCCCGGTCACGCGCGTCTTGGAGGGGATCGAGGCCGCAGCCGGCGCCGGGCTTCCCGTGAAGGTGAACGCCGTCGTCAAGCGGGGGGTGAACGACGACGGCGTCGTCGAGATGGCGCGGCACTTCCGCGGCACCGGGCACGGGTTGCGCTTCATCGAGTACATGGACGTCGGCGCGACGAACGGCTGGCGTCTCGACGACGTCGTCCCCGCCACCGAGATCGTCGAGCGCATCGGCACCGTGTTCCCGCTCGAGCCGATCGACCCGGCATACCGCGGCGAGGTCGCCCGGCGGTTCCGCTATCGCGACGGCGCAGGCGAGATCGGCGTGATCGCGTCGGTCACCCAGCCGTTCTGCGGCGACTGCACGCGGGCGCGGATCTCGGCAGAGGGAAAGCTCTACACGTGCCTCTTCGCGGTGCGCGGCACCGATCTCCGGGCGCTGCTCCGCGGCGGGGCGTCGGACGACGACCTGCGCGACGCGATCGCGGGCGTCTGGGCCCGCCGCACCGACCGCTACTCGGAGATCCGCACCGGGCGGACGTCCGAGCTACCGCGGATCGAGATGTCCTACATCGGCGGCTGAGCGTGGTCGGTTTGCCTCCCGGCAGGCGAAGCCGGCCTCCGGCCGCGAGGCGACGTACCGCCGCCGAGCATCTGCTGAGAGGCGGCGATTGCGGCCGGCGGGCGATTCACTCGCCCGGGAGGCCGGGCCGGCTCTACCGGGTCCGAACCAGAAGGAGGGGTCCGTGGGGGATCATGGGTTCCCCCACGCAACTAGGCCCATTCGAGCGGCTCGTAGCCGCTCGAGACCGGCGCGGAGATGATCAGGACGCGGGCGACGACGTCCCTGTCGTTGCGGACCGTGCGACGGAGCGCAGGGTCGAGGCGCGCGAACGACCCGGTGCGCAGAGGGTGGTCGACCCCCTCCACGACCACGACCGCGTCGCCGTCGAGGACGAGAAACACCTCTTCGTGGTCGCGGCCGCTCTCGTCGTGCTCGGGGATCGCCTCCCCGGGCGGCAGCTCGACCGTGTTCATCCCGAACGACGTGACGCCGAGCGAGCGCCGCACGAGCACCCACTTGTCGTAGGCGCGCTCGAGCTCCTCGTCGTGCTTGATCGTCAACCCGTCCATCTCCGCCTCCATGTCGCTCGACCGGGTGATCGTTGCACGCCGGTCCTCCGAGGGACAGTCGTGCCGCCTCGATAGACTCGACCCCGTGACGGGTTACGCGGAGGCACGCCGGCTCCCGCGTGGCTGGACGCACCTGTTGCTCCAGATCGCGGTGTGGTTCGGCTTCTACGTCGCCTACCAGGCTGCGCGAGGCGCGGCCGACCGAGGCGTGGGCGAGGCGTTCTGGAACGGGACGCTCGTGATCGAGACGGAGAACCGGCTGCGGCTGTTCATCGAGCCGACCGTCCAGGACTTCGTCGAGCGGTCGGGCGTCCTCGTCGCGGCCACGACCTACACGTACTGGCTCTCCCAGTTCGCGGTCGTCGGCCTTTCGCTCCTGTGGGTGTACTTCAAGCACCACGACCGCTTCGCGGACTTCCGCAACTGGTTGATCGGCGCCAACCTGCTAGGCCTCGTCGGCTATGTGCTGATGCCGACGGCGCCGCCGCGGATGTTCCCCGAGTGGGGCTTCACCGACACGCTCTCGGACATCGGCTCGATCAACCAGCAGAGCGACGTCGTCTCGTTCGCCGCCAACCCGTACGCGGCGATGCCGAGCCTCCACGCGATGGATGCGCTGATCGTCGGGCTCGTGATGGCCACGGTGTGCCGGTCGCGCGTCGCCCGCGTGCTCTGGCTCGTGTGGCCGGCCTGGGTCTGCTTCGCCGTGATCGGCACCGGAAACCACTTCTGGCTCGACTGCCTCGCGGGGTTCGCGCTCGCGAGCCTCACCGGCCTGATCCTCTTCCGCCGCCGCATTCGGCAGTTCGTCCCCGGGCTGTGACGCTCGGATCGCCCCGGGGGGACGTCCCCACCTGCAGGGGGCATGCGTGAGCGAGCCCTCCGGGCCACGGGTCAATCAGCTCGACCGCGTCAAGCAGGAGTACACGCAGGCCGCGCGAGAGATCCTCCGCCGCTCCATGCGGGGCGTCGCGAAGACGAAGCTGACGCCGGACATGCTGACGCTCGTCGGGGTGGCCACGTGCCTGGCCGGCGCCGTCCTCGTCGGCTTCGAGACGCGAAACGAGTACCTCTTCTTCTGGCTCGGGGGCGTCCTCTTCATCGTCGGCTCGATCGCCGACATCCTCGACGGCGCCCTCGCGCGCGCAGCGGGCAAGGGCACCGTGTTCGGCGCGTTCCTCGACTCGACGTTCGACCGCGTCGGCGAGGCCGCGATGCTCGCCGCGATCGGCCTGTCATTCATGCACGACTCGAACGAGATCGCCCTGATGGCCGCTTTCGCCGCGGTGATCGGGTCGTTCCTCGTCTCGTACACGCGGGCGCGGGCCGAGGCGCTCGGGCTGCGAGGCGACATCGGGTTCGGGTCGCGTGTGGAGCGCGTCGTCCTGATCGGAGTCGGCCTCTTCGTCGCGCCCTGGGGCTGGCTCCAGTGGCCGATCTACCTCCTGGCGGCGCTCGCGTGGATCACGGTCGCGCAGCGGATCCTCTTCGTCCGGCGCCAGCTGCGCGAGCTCGCGGAGACGACGGCCTAGCACCCTTCGGCGGGTTGTCGCACGCTGCTGCCGGTGCTATGACCGGTTGGGCTGCGTATGCGGCCGCGAGCGACCGGAGAGGCGATGCGACGCCCAGCTGCATGGTTCGGAGTCACGACCCTCGCGTGCCTCTGCGCGGCGGTCTTGCTTGCTCCGAGCGCTCTCGGCTCGCAACTGATCGGGCGGGATGCGACGAACGTGCGCCTCCAGGTCGACGCGGAGGGTCATGCCCTGGTCTCGTTCCGCTCGGGCGGCACCGCGCGCACGGTCGTCGCCTGGGGTGCGGTCGACGCGCGGGATCCGAGCCGCACGCAGCCGCAGGTCGCGTTCTCCCTCACCGTCGGAGGCGCGATCGGGGCGAATGTCTGCGGTGCGTACCGCGGGCCGCCGCTGGCCTGGAAGGTCGCGGCCTGCACGGCGCCAGACGGGACGCACTGGGCCGTGCAGGCCTGGCAGCGGACCCTCCCGAACTACGGCGCGCCGGCCACGGGGGAGACGGGGGCGTGGGAGCTCCACCTGTCCCACTGGTCGGGCCCGCTGCCGGTGCTCGAGATCTCGACCGACTGGTCGTACCGCCGCTTCCACCATCTCTACGGCCGCCTGACCTACCGTGGCGCGCCGGTCTTCGGATTCCGCTCCACGCGCTACGGCGTCCCGCTCGACGCGTATGGACGGAACATCTACGTCGACACGTTCGGCTCCGGCTACGGGACGGGCTGGAAGCGCGAGAACAGCTTCCTCGCGCACAACCCCAGAGGCACCTTCTGCTACGGCTTCTACCCGCACGGAGCGAAGGGCACCGGGCAGGGCGCGGGCTATCGCGCGACGGTGATCGGCCCGGGCGTCACACCGGACGTCATGTGGCAAGGGCCGGCGCCGGCCGCGTTCGATCCGGCGCAGGACGCAGAGGCGAACATGGCGCAGCGTGCGCTGTTCGCCGGCGACCGGCTCTGCAAGATCAACTGAGCGCGGACAGAATTCAAACGCTATAGTGCTAGCACTTTGGCTGCTAGCACTTCAGGACGGAAAGGCGTGCTGGTGCGGGCGCCTGCCTCCCTCAAGGACGCGCTCGTCCGCGAGACCGCGCGGCGAGGGGCGAGCCTCAACGACGTCGCCGTCGGCATGCTCGCGGACGCGTTCGCGGTCCCGTACACGCCCACCGGCCGCAGGAGCGCGATGCCGGGCGCGAGCCCCGTCGTCCTGCTCCGCATGCCGGAGATCCTCAAGCGGGAGATCCAGACCGAGGCCTTCCGCACCTCGACGAACACGAACGACGTGATCGTCCGCACGCTCGCGGACGGCCTCGGCATCCCTCACGACTCACGGAGCAGACGGTCGGTGCCGTTCGGCGGCGGCCGCGGAAAGGATCACCGCATGGCTGAGAGCAATGGCTCGGAGAACGGCTCGAAGCGCTCGAAGGAGAAGGTGCGCGTCGCGATCATCGGCGTCGGGAACTGCGCCAACTCCCTCCTCCAGGGCGTCGAGTACTACAAGGACGCGAAGTCCGAGGAGACCGTCCCCGGTCTGATGCACGTCGACCTCGGCGGCTATCACATCTCGGACATCGAGTTCACGGCCGCGTTCGACGTCGTCAAGGGGAAGGTCGGCGTCGATCTCGCCGACGCCATCTGGGCGTTCCCGAACGACACGATCAAGTTCGCCGACGTCCCGAAGACCGGCATCACGGTTTCCCGGGGGATGACCCATGACGGGATCGGGAAATACCTTTCGCAGGTCGTCGAAAAGGCACCCGGCCCGACCGACGACGTCGTCCGGATCCTCAAGGAGACCGGCACCGACGTGGTCGTCAACTATCTCCCGGTCGGCTCCGAGGCAGCGACGAAGTGGTACGCGGAGCAGATCCTCGAGGCGGGTGTGGCGATGGTCAACTGCATGCCCGTCTTCATCGCGCGCGAGCCCTACTGGCAGAAGCGCTTCGAGGACGCCGGCTGCCCGATCATCGGCGACGACATCAAGTCGCAGGTCGGCGCGACGATCTCGCACCGCGTCCTGACGACGCTGTTCCAGGATCGCGGCGTCCACCTCGACCGGACGATGCAGCTGAACGTCGGCGGCAACTCCGACTTCCGCAACATGCTGGAGCGCGAGCGGCTCGAGTCGAAGAAGATCTCGAAGACGAACGCGGTCACCTCGATGCTCGACTACGACATCGGGGCGGACAACGTCCACGTGGGGCCGTCCGACTACGTGCCGTGGCTGACCGACCGCAAGTGGGCGTACATCCGCATGGAGGGCTCCTCGTTCGGCGACGTGCCGCTCAACGTCGAGCTCAAGCTCGAGGTGTGGGACTCGCCGAACTCGGCGGGCATCGTGATCGACGCCGTCCGGCTCGCCAAGCTCGCGCTGAACAACGGCATCGCCGGCTCTCTCGAGGCGCCGTCGAGCTACCTGATGAAGTCGCCGCCCGTGCAGATCGTCGACAGCGAGGCGCGCGACAACACCGAGCGGTTCATCAAGCAGAACGCGCTCGAGGGCGGGAAGAAGGCGAAGGCCGCGACGAAGGCGTAGAACGTGCGGCTCCGGCCCGCAGGGGTCGGGGCCGCGCACCCTACAATCGAAGCCCGTGCCGCTCCGCATCTGCTTGGTGACCCCGCATGCGTGGTCCGTGCCGCACGACACGAACGAGCACGTCGCAGGCGTCGCCTCGGCGCTCCGTGCTCGTGGGCACGACGTCGTCGTGCTCGCGCCGTCGTCACGCTCCGCCGACCTCGTCGCGGGACGCCGCGCGCTCCAGCAGGGCACGCTCGAGGACGTCGTCGCCCTCTCGCGCGCCGTGCCGGTCTCGCCCCGTGCAGCGGTCGGGATCCCGGTGGGCGTGCGCGCCAACGTCGCGGCCGCGCTCCGCAGCGGCGACTTCGACGTGGTGCACGGCTTCGACCCTGCGATGCCGGGGCTCTCGTACGTCGCGCTGCTCGAGGCCGAGACGACGACGGCCGCGACGTTCGTGGATCCCGAGCGGCTCGGCTTCCCGGCGAGGCGGAACCACCGCGACCGGCTCCTCGCCCGGATCGACACGCTGCTCGCCACTTCGGACGACGTCGCCGCCCGAGCGGCGGAGCGGTTCCCCGGGGCGTTCACCGTCGTGCCCGCCGGGGTCGACCTCGACCTTCTGCGGCCCGGCCGGAAGCGGAACCTGGTCGTGATCGAGACGTCCGCGGCCGGGCTGCCCGTCGGCCGCGCCGCGCTGCGGGCGCTGCGTGGGCTTCCGGGCTGGGAGGCCGTCCTCGTCCGAACCGCGCGCCTCGCGGCGCGCCCGTCGATCCCGATGCGCCTGCGCGACCGCATCCGCGTCCGTACCGCCGTCTCGGCGTCGGCGCGCGCCGAGCTCCTGCGCACGGCCGCGATCGTCGTCCCGTCGCCCGAGGGCCTGCGCCGGCTGCGGGACGAGGCGACGGCGGCCGGCTGCGCGCTCGTCGACCCACCCGGCGTCGCGACCCAGCCCGAGCTCGCAGCGGCCTCGCTCCTGCGCCTCGCCGAGGATCCCGTCGCGCGCGAACGGGACGTCGCGGCGCGTCGAAAGGGCCTCGAACTGCGGAGCTTCGCGGCTGTTGCCGAGCGGCTCGAGAGGCTCTATGCGGACGCGGCGCGGCGCCGGCGACCTGCGCGCACCCACGAGACCGAGCCTCTCGCCGACCGCGAGTGGATCGTCGCCGACCTGCACATGCACACGAACCACTCGCACGACTGCTCGATCGAGCCCGCCGCGCTCGTCGACCACGCCGAGACGGAAGGGCTCGGCGCGATCGCGGTCACCGACCACAACGTCTTCGCGGGCTCGCTCGAGACCGTCGAGCTCGCACGGCGCCGAGATTTGATCGTGATCCCGGGCGAGGAGGTCAAGACCGAGCGGGACGGCGAGGTGATCGGCCTCTTCCTCCGACGCGAGATCCCGCGCGGCATGTCGTTCGCCGAGACGGTGGCCGCGATCCGCGAGCAGGAGGGCGTCGTGTACGTGCCGCATCCGTTCGACCGGCTGCACTCGATCCCGGCGCCCGCGACGCTCCACCACCATCTCCCGGAGATCGACGTGCTCGAGGTCTACAACGCCCGTCTCCTCTTCGACGCCTACAACGACGAGGCCCTCCGCTTCGCCAGGAAGTACGGGCTCCTGGCCGGCGCGGGCTCGGACGCGCACGTCCTCCAGGGCGTCGGCACGGGCGCTCTGCGCATGCGCCGCTTCGACGGCCCCGAGGAGTTCCTCCTCTCGCTCCGCACGGCGACCGTGTTGCGGCGCCCGAAGTCGCTCGCATACCTCCAGTCCCTCAAGTGGGTTGCCCAGGTGAGGGAGCGAGTGGGCGACCGGCGGTAGAGGAAGCAGCCGCTGCGCCCCCGAAAGAGTACGTCGATGGGCATCGCCGACGAGCGGCCTCAGGCTCCCGGCGGTGCGGCCGCGAAGGGGCCCGGCCGGGACGAGATCCAGGAGAGATACCTGCGCCGGGCGATCTCCGAGATCAACGAGCTCGGCGACGAGTTGCTCGCCCTGGGCGACGAGCGCCACGTCCCGGTCCTCGGAAGCGGGCATCCGCTCGGGGACGTCTTCCTGCTCAAGCACCGGCCGACCCCGAGCGAGATCCAGGAGGGTGTCGCGTTCTTCGGCCGCTCGGGGCAGGCGCTCCTCAAGTCGCTGCAGCGGCTCGCCGTCGACCCCCTCGCGATCTACGGGACGAACTGCCTCAAGTTCGGCACCGAGGATCCCGCCGACGCGCGGCGGTGGCTGACGCGGGAGCTCCACATCGTGCAGCCGCGGCTCGTCGTCGCGATGGGCGGCGAGACCGTCGCGTTCCTCGCGGCGCTCGAGTTCCCGCTCTCGGAGCCGCTCGACGCCGAGCGCGCCGGCGAGCTCCAACGATTCACGCCGACGATCGACGGCATCGTCACGCCCGACATCGACGCGTCGCTCGACGAGCAGTCGGCCAAGACGAGCTTCTGGAACGCCTTCAAGACGCTCGGCACGTGGTGGGCCGAGCTGCCGCCGTACTGAGCGGGCGCCGGCCCGGGTGGGCGCTCGCAGGGCTGCTCACGGCGCTCGTCGCGTGGGATGCGCTCGCCGCAGAGCTACCGGGCATCTCCGACGGGCTCGACGTCGCGCTTGTCGCGCTCGTCCTGATCCCGGCCGCTTTCGCCGTCGCGTGGTTCCTTCTCCCCGTCGGCGACGCGCGCGGACTGCTCCCGGTCGGGCTCGGACTGGTCGCGCTCTGCGTCGTGCTCGACCTCGCAGGGCTGGGCGCGGCATTCAACGTCGCGAAGCTCGTCGCGCTGACGCTTCTCGGGTTCTGGTTCCTGCGGCTCTTCGACGAGCTCTCGTGGGTCGTGCTCGTCGCGGCGCTGATCCCGTGGGCGGACATCTTCTCGGTGTACCGCGGGCCGACGCGCGAGGTCGTGGAGGAGCGGCCCGGTGTGTTCGAGCGGGTGGCGGTCGAGTTCTCGCTGCCCGGCGAGCACGACGCCGCACGGATCGGTCCGCCGGACGTGTTCTTCTTCGCGCTGTTCCTGGGCGCCTCCGCGCGATTCGGCCTACGGGTCGGGGCGACCTGGCTCGGGATGACGCTCGCGCTCTCGCTCACCCTGCTCTTGACGTACGTGTTCGACGTCGCAGGGCTCCCCGCCCTACCGGGCATCGCGCTGGGATTCGTCCTCCCCAACCTCGATCTGCTCTGGCGGGGGGGCCCC
>DASSVY010000063.1:0-7498 GCA_035705535.1 Gaiella sp.
ATGCCCATGTCGCGCGTCTCGATCAGCGCGAGCTCGTCGGCGTGCTCGCCGATCAGGTCGGCCCAGCGGTACAGGACCTTCGCGCGCTGGACCGGTGTGCGGGAGCCCCAGTCCTCGAAGGCGCGCGCGGCCGCGCGCACGGCCCGGTCGGCGTCCTGCGGCCCGGCCTGCGCGACGGTGCGAAAAACCTCGCCGTTCGCCGGGTTGACCGTCTCGAACGTCGCGCCCTCGGCAGCCGGCACGCGCTCGCCGTCGATCAGCAGGTTCTCGACGTCGCTCATGCGCAGATTCAACCAGTGCGGCTTCGCCTATCTCCGGTGCGGGACGCGTGCCGTCGCGGCCGGAGGGCGGCTTGGCCGCCCGGGAGGCCGAGTGCGGCTCGGGGATCAGGGCGCAGACGAGGGGGCTCGCGGGGGAACCAGGGGTTCTCCCGCGTTCTCAGACGCCGACGACGTGCACGAGCCAGCGGCGGTCGCGCTCGCGATCGAGCTCGAGGAACAGCACACGCTGCCAGCGCCCGAGGCAGAGGACGCCGTCGCGGACGGGAATCGACTCGCCCGCGGGACCCATCAGCATCGACATGCAGTGCGAGTGGCCGTTCGACGCCTCCATGTCCTCCTCGGACACGTTTTCGGTGCGGCGGTCCCAGTCGTCGTGGGCGTAGTAGTGCTCGGTCGGAACGAGCCGGCGGAGGAGGACGGAGAAGTCCTCGAGGAACCCTCGCTCGTACTCGTTGACGCGCACCGAGCACGTCGTGTGGGGCGAGTAGACGCAGCAGACGCCGTCGCGCACGCCGCTCTCGCGCACCGCCTCTTGCACCTGTTCGGTGATGTCCGTCACCGAAAGCCCGCCTGCCGTTCGCAGCGTCGTCTCGCGGTGGAACGTCTTCATCGAGCCGTCGTTTCCGCCCGCGGATCCGCTCGCCGTCGTTGTCTCGGGCGTCGTCGCCATGCTCACCGGGCATTGTGGCAGCGATTCGACTCGTTGCGGCTCGAGAACCGTCCAGGCGAGAGAGCTTTCGGCCCGGCGCGCTGACGGTTGCCGTTCCATCCGTGGACACGCCGGGCTAGGATCGCGCCATGTGACACGTTCGGCTCCTGCGCGAGCGCCGAGTGTGACCATTCACCAAGGCCGACTCGGCCCATCCCGGGGCGCCGGACACGGCGTGAGATCCAACCCCTGCGGGAGGTTTCGTTGCGGCTCGTCTTGACGATTTTTTCGGCTGCGCTAGTCATGGCCCTCGTCGCCGGAGCAGCGTCGCAGGGTGCGGTGAAGCACCCCGGCGCACGGCCGAAGTCGACGTTGCAGGGGCCGCGACTGACGTTCGTCGCGGCGCCGAGGATCGACTTCAGGCTTCGACTCGCGTCGCAGACCCCGACCAAGGTGACGTTCGCCTGGAAGCGGCAGCGCGGCATCGACGGCTACCGCTTCGTCCGTAACGGCGTGGTCGTGTCGCGAACGTCCGATCGGTCGACGAGGGCCGCGACCTTCTGGAAGGGCGCTCGGTATGCCGTCGTGGGCGTCCGTCTCGTCAAGGGGCACGTCAAGCCGGTCCGACGCGCAAGCGCCGTCGCGAACGCGCCGAAGGGCCGCCAACGATTCGTCTTCCATTCGCCGCCGAGGGTCGACTTCAGGCTTCGCCTCATCGCCGAGACCCCGAAGACCATCACCTTCACCTGGAAACGCCAGCCCGCCGCCGACGGCTTCCGGTTCGTCCGGAACGGGGTCGTCGTGTCGCGGACGTTCGTCCGCACGACGACGAGGGCGACCTTCTGGAAGGGCTATCACTACGCGGTCGACGTGTTGCGTGTCTCCGCGCACAAGCGGGTCACGATCCTGACGCGGGCCATGGCGTACACGAGGAGCCTCGGCGGTGCGACGTCGTCGAAGAAGCCCTCGTCCGGCCCCGGCTCGGCTGCGACGCCGGGTGCGGGCTCGAGTTCGCCCTCGCGGCCGGCTCCGCCCGCTCCCCCGACGGCCCCACAGCCGCCGCCGCCCTCGTCCTCGCCTTCGGACTTTCCCAACGCGAGCAACACCGGCGTACCGCCGGGGACGACGCTCCACACCTGTCCCACGACGATCAGCGCGTCGGGAACCTATGACGCATGCGAGTTCAACGGTGACGTGTCGATCCGGGCGAACGACGTACGGATCACCCGAAGCCGGATCAACGGGAAGGTGGACGCGGGAAGTGGCCGGCCGGGAGAGCAGAGCGGGCTCGTGATCAGCGACTCGACAATCGACTGTGGCTGCCTCTCGCGAGGGCCGTCGGATACGGAGCCGGCCGTCCAAGAGTCCAACTACACGCTGATCAGGGTCGACATCTTCAACGCTGGGCACGGCGTCGCCGTCAAGAGCAACGTGGTCGTGCGTGACTCATACATCCACGGCCTCGGCGGCAACACCCAGGCGCACAAGAACGGGATCTTCATCGGTGACGGCCACGGGTCGCGGATCTTGCACAACAACGTGGAGTGCAACGACGGATCCGAGCGCGGTTGCACAGCCGCCATCGGCATCTACGACGACTTCTCCGACGTCTACGACTTCGTCATCGACGGGAACCTCCTGAACACGAACGGGGCGTACTGCTTCTACGGCTCGGGCGGCCCGTCGAAGGACTACGTCAGCCACCACATCACGTTCACGAACAACCACTTCGGCCGTAAGTTCGAGCAGAACTGCGCCGTGCTGGGCCCCGTCACGTATTGGGACTCGCGCCAGCCGGGCATGGTGTGGAGCGGCAACGTGTGGGACGACACCGGAAGACCGGTTCCGCCCAGCTACTAGGGTCGTTGCCGCATGATTGCCCGTGCGGGCCCGTAGCTCAGCTGGTCAGAGCAGCCGACTCATAATCGGTTGGCCCCTGGTTCGAGTCCAGGCGGGCCCATTCGAAACGATGCGGGATCGCGGCCCCCACGGGGCCGCACCGCGGGGCGCCCGGGGGGAAGGCCCGTCGGAGCCACACACGCCGCCCTCGACGAGCGCGAGCGCGAAGTCGTACAGGCCCGGCCCGAGCTGCAGACGGCGGATCGCAGGCTCGTGGCGGGCGGTACCATCAACCCGCGTGAGCGGCCTGTCGTCACTCGTGTCGGCCGAGCCTGGCTGGCGTGCGTTGTTCGCCGACGGCGACGGGATCGAGACCGGTCGATCGCGCGTGATCGCGTGGGCCGCGGAGGAACGAGACGGCGTCACCCGGATCGTCGGGATCATCGCCGACCCGAACGACCCGAAGCTGCTCGTGTCCGCCGACAGCGTCACCGACGAGGATGGCGGGTCCCTCGCGCGCTACGGGTTCACGGGCGTCTAGACGGTCCCGAGGCACCGACCGGGTTAGGGCGGTGCGGAGCACGCTTCGTCACCGACGCCCCTTGACTCGTGCGGCCCCGGGCACGAGGGGCATGCCGCGCCGCGGGGGAAGACAGTCCGGGACCGCAGCGCCGGTGTTCCCAACCGCCGCGCATCGGAAACGCGCGGTGATCTTGCCTCGAGAAGCCCGCCCAGGGGCCGGTCGGGACTGCCTCGAGTTGCTCCTTGCGCTCCTGCGCGCTCCTGCGGTTCGGCTCGGAGAAGCGAGGTGACGCCTCTCACGTGAACCACAGGACGGTCATCGCGATTCCCGTGCACCCAGCCAGGACCGCGCCCCAGACCATCAGATCGGTAAGGCTCATGCCGCAGCTCCGGTCGGCCCGGGCAGGCCCGGGCGGCTGACGGCCCGGGGACTCTCGCGCGTCGGAGCGTCGTTGTCAAGACGGGCGCAGCGGGTGTGCGCTTGTCGGTCGCCGACACGGACCGGTTGCGTAGTCTGTCTACCTGAATCGCACGGCAACAGAGGGGAGGGACGAGATGAGAAAGCTACGGCTCGTGTTCGCCGCGGCCGTCGTTCTCGCGCTCGGGGTAGCAGGGTCGGCAGCGGTTGCGGCTCCGTCGGGCGCGTACACGTGCACGGGCGGAACGATCCCGGCCGGCAGCTACAGCGGCCTCATCGTCACCGGCCAATGCGCCTTCGGGCCCGGTTCGGTGACGATCGCCGGGAACGTGCGGGTCGAGCCCGGAGCGATCCTGAACGACCACGCCGGGTCGCCGGCCACGTCCGCGCACATCACCGGCAACGTCCAGGTCGGCACGGGTGCGGTCCTCGGGCTCGGCACCTATGCGCCCGGGCCGACGCACGACGTCGCGGTCGTCGACGGGAACATCGTGGCCCACTCCCCGGCGAGCCTGTACGTCAGCAGAGCGACGGTCCACGGGAACCTCGTGTCGAACGGGGGCGGCGATCCGGTGCGGAACTTCCCGATCAAGGACGACACGATCGACGGAAACTTGATCGTCCAGGGCTGGTCGGGCCTCTGGCTCGGCGTCATCCGCGACACCGTCGGGGGGAACGTGATCGTGGCCAACACCGCCGGCACCCAGACGGGCGAGCCTCCGTTCGAGGGGATCCCGGACTCGACCGAGGTGGCGACGAACGTCATCGCGGGCAACCTGATCTGCCACGGCAACGCACCCTCGGCACAGATCGGGGATTCCGGCGGCAGTCCCAACGTCGTGGGAGGAAACAAGCTCGGGGAGTGCGCCGGCCTCTGAGTCTCACACCGGCTCGATCGAGAGGGAAGGCCCGCCCGCGGGCCTTCCCTCCGTCAGAATGACGGCATGGAGACGACGCGTAGGCTGCAGCTCGGCGACGAGCTCGAGCGCGGGCCGCGGGTGACGGTGACGATCGACGGCCGGCCGACGACGGCGTACCTCGGTGAGACCGTCGCCGCCGTCCTCTTCGCGGAGGGCAGCGGGCAGACGCGGACG
Organism: Gaiella sp.; assembly: GCA_035705535.1. Classification (GTDB taxonomy): domain Bacteria; phylum Actinomycetota; class Thermoleophilia; order Gaiellales; family Gaiellaceae; genus Gaiella. Next base: position 4,804 of record DASSVY010000063.1, read on the forward strand.
ACGGTCGGCGGCGAGCCGCGCGGGGTGTTCTGCGGCATGGGCATGTGCTTCGACTGTCTCGTCGTCGTCGACGACGTGCCGAACACCCGCGCCTGCATGACCTGGGTGCGCGAAGGGATGCGCGTGCAGCGGCAGGACGGGCTCGGCGACTCCTGGCCCGCCCTGAGCTAGAAGCGCGGCTCGACGAGCGAGACGTAGAGCCCGTCGGGGTCGGCGAGGTACGCGTACCGCCACTCGCCCGTGCCGACGTCGACCGACTGCGGCTCGCCGAGGAGCTCCACCCCTGCGCCGCGAAGGTGGTCGCACGCGCGCTCGAGGTTCGAGACCCCCACCGCGAACTCCATCGGGCCGAGATGCCCCCATTCGCCGCGGCAGTCGGGGCCGAGCGGCGTCAGCTTGCACGGCTCGATCCCGCCCCCCTGCGAGGACAGCATCATCACCATGTGCTGGTCCGGCAGCTCCCGGTCGTACCAGGGCGCCATCGGCTCGAAGAACTCCGTCGACTCGAAGAGCATCTCGCCGAATCCGAGCGTCTCGTAGAACGCGCGGCTGGCATCGATGTCGGAGACGCCGAACGCGACGTGATTCACGCCCTCCGCGCGAGGCTCGCCGGGCAACGCCTTCCAGAGCCCTGTCCACTCGATCAGCTCGAGCTTCCCGCCCCACGGATCGGCGACGTAGCCGATGTCGAGCGACACGTCGTGCGGCATGACCGAGCCCTCTAGCGGCGGCATCAGCGAGGTCGCGCCTGCGGCGACCAGGCGGTCGTGGACGGCGTAGGCGTCGCGCACGTGGAGGCAGATCTCGCAGATCCCGAGCTCACCCCAGCCCTGGCCGGCGGGAACCGGGGGCGGGCCGTCGCCGTCGAGGACCTGGACGAGCTTGATCCGCCCGGGCCCGACGGGCGTCGCGTCGGGGTTCGAGAGCATCGTGACGCGGGCGCGGCGCGGCGTGCCTCCCGTGAAGGCCTCGGTGCCGGGGACCTCGCCCGTGTAGTCGAAGAGGACGTCCGAGAAACCGACCTGGCCGTAGAACGCGATGCCCTCGTCCATGTCGCCGACGCCGACGCCGACGTGGTCGACGCCGGAGAAGAGCGCGGTGCTCATGCGACGCCCGCTTCCTCGGGGAGTAGGGACTCCTCGGCGAGGATCACGCGGATCGCCTCGAGACTCGACGGGTCGGTCAGCGGCAGGCGCGGCCGGCGCGGCCATCCGCCCGGCTGGCCGATCATCGCCATGATCGCCTTCAGCTGGCTCTGGTAGGCCGCGTAGACACCTCCCCAGCCGCCGGGGAGCCAGAGCTTCGGGAACAGCCGGTCGACGCGCACGGCGTGCGCGCGGCACGCGTCGTGATCGCCGCGCCAGTACGCCTCCCAGAACTGCGGGTCGGGCGCGCCGAAGATGCAGCCCCCGCCGATGAAGCCGTCGCCGCCGTCGGCGAGCAGGCGCTCGAACCCCTCGACCGACATGAACGGCCCGAAGACCCGCACGCGGCCGACGACCGCCTTCGTGGTCTCGTAGAACTGCGCGGCGTTCGGGGTCGAGTCCTTCAGCGCGACGACGTTGTCGATCTCGACGAGCCTGCTCGCCAGCTCGGGCCCGATGTCGATCGCCGTGCCGTGCGGCCAGTTGTAGACGAGGATCGGCCCGTCGACGCCGTTCGCCAGGTCCTCGTAGTAGGCGACGGTCTCGTCGTCGTATGTCTTGGCATAGGGGGGAGGGGTCGACTCGACGCCCGCAGCGCCCGCGGCGATCGCGTGACGGCCGATCTCGCCGGCCTCGCGGGCGGTGTACGCGGCACAGCCGACCACGACGGGGACGCGGCCGGCGACCTGCTCGATCGCCGTCTCCGCGACGAGACGGCGCTCGTCCGGCGTCTGCGAGAACCATTCGCCCGTCGTCCCGTTGATCAGGACACCGTGCACGCCCAGCTCGAGATAGAGCTCGAGGAGGGCGCGGTGGGAGTCGGGGTCGTAGCTCCCGTCCCGATGGAAGGGCGTGGGGCAGGCCGGCCAGTAGCCCTGCCAGGTGACGTCGTCTCGGTTCATGAGTGTCCTCTCAGGTGGTCGTGGCCGGGTGGGGCGATCGTCGGTCGGGAGAGAAGCTTGGCGGAAGCGGCGCGCCCGACGCCAGGTGCTCGGCGAGCATCCGCGCGAGCAGCGGCATCAGAGTGAACCCGGTCGTCGCGAGGCAGACGTAGTACCCGGGGACGACGGCCGACTCGCCGACGACGGGGGCGCCGTCTTCCGTGAACGGCATCACGCCCGTCCACGTCCGGACGACGCGGACTCCGGCCAGCGCCGGCACGACGCGGATCGCGATCGCCGTGTTCCCGGCGGCGCTGTCCCAGCGGTTCGAGAACCGCCGCGGCGGCTGCTCCGGACGCGCCGGCCAGCCGCCGCCGATGATGAACGTGTTGTTCGCCGACTGCTTGAGGGTCAGCCGTCTGCCGATGTGCTGCACCATCGGCTCGATCAGCCGCGGGCGCGCCTCCGTCACGTTGACGTGCAGCCCGTCCGGCCGGTACGCATGGCTCAGGCCGACGAGTGCGGCGACGTCGTTCGCCCAGGCCGCCGCCGCGTTCACGATGCGATTCGCGGTGATCGTGCCGGCGCTCGTGGTGACGACGAACCGCGTGCCGACCCCCGCCTCCCGGCGCTCGATCCGCTCCACCGCGGTGTGCGTGCAGACGACCG
>DASSVY010000064.1:0-2691 GCA_035705535.1 Gaiella sp.
AGAAGCCGCTCGCGGAGATCGCCGCCGACTCGCGGCGCCTCGCCGATGCGGCCCGCCGCCGAGCGCTCATGCCCGACGAGCTCCACCACGCGACGTTCACGGTCTCGAACCTCGGGATGTTCGGGGTGCGGTCGTTCACGGCGATCGTCGACCCGCCCCAGGTCGCGATCCTCGCCGTCGGCGCGGCGCGGCGCGAGCCGTTCGAGGACGATCCCGACCGCATCCGGTTCCGCGACGTGATGACCGTGACCCTCACATGCGATCACCGCGTCGTCTACGGCGCGCATGCCGCCCAGTTCCTGTCCCGCGTACGCGAGCTCCTCGAGCGCCCGCTCGCACTGACCCTGTGACGACGACCTTCCGCACGGCGATCCGCGACGCGCTCGACGAGGCGTTGGGCGAGGACGACCGCGTGATCCTCTTCGGCGAGGACGTCGCCGTCGCGGGCGGGGTCTTCGCCACGACGACAGGCCTCTACGACAAGTACGGGCCTGAACGGGTCTTCGACACGCCCATCTCCGAGCTCGCGCTCGCCGGGGCCGGCTTCGGCTCCGCCGTGACGGGCCTGCGGCCGGTGATCGAGATCATGTTCGGCGACTTCCTCACGCTCGCGATGGACAGCCTGGTGAACCAGTCGACGAAGTACTGGTTCCTGACGGAGGAGCGCGTCGGCGTCCCGCTAACGATCCGCTCCGTCGTCGGCGCGGGTGGCCGCTTCGGCGCGATCCACTCGCAGATGCCCGTCTCGTGGTTCATGGGCGTGCCCGGGCTCAAGATCGTTTGCCCCTCCACGCCCGCCGACGCCAAGGGGCTGCTGAAGGCGTCGATCCGCGACGACAACCCGGTGCTCTTCTTCGAGCACAAGCGCCTCTACACGCTCGAGGGCGACCTCGACGGCGGCGCGGCCGAGCTGGGCAAGGCGCGCGTCGCCCGCGAGGGCCGCGACGTCACGATCGTCACGGCGATGAAGGGCGTGCACGACAGCCTCGAGGCTGCGGACACGCTCGAGCGCGACGGGGTGTCGGCGGAGGTGATCGACCTGCGGACGCTCCGGCCGCTCGACGTCGAGACGGTCGTCGCCTCGGTGAAGAAGACGAACCGGATCGCCGTCGTCGAGGAGGGCCCGCAGACGGGCGGCTGGGCCGGCGAGGTGCTGGCGAGCGTGACCGAGCGGGCGCTCGGGTACCTGGACGACGGCTGGCGGATCGCGACGCCGGACACGCCCATCCCGTACAGCCCGCCGCTCGAGGACGCGTTCCTGCCCGGCGCCGACCGCATCGTGACCGAGATCCGCCGGAGGCTGCGCCGCGCATGAGCGACGTCGCACCTTCCTTCGAGCCGATCGACGGCAGCTTCGACGCATCGCGGGTCGGCCACCGCCTCCGCGCCGAGCGCGAGCGCCACGGCATCGGACTCCGCGAGCTCGCCCGCCGGGTCGGCGTGTCGCCGAGCCTCGTCTCCCAGATCGAGCTGGATCGCGTCAACCCGTCCGTGAGCACGCTCTACTCCCTGGTCACCGCCCTCGGGATCACGATGAGCGACGTCTTCGGCGAGCAGCCCGAGGAGCGCGTCGTGGAGCGTGGTGACGGCCTCGCCGAGAGCCCCGGCACGCGCCGCGTGATCAACCTCGCGTCGGGGGTGCGCTGGGAGCGGCTCACGCGCGAGCGCGACCCCGACGTCGAGTTCCTCTACGTCACGTATCCCGTCGGCGCCGAGTCGTGTCCCGAGGATGCGTTGACGACCCACGGCGGGCGCGAGTACGGCTACGTCTCGAGCGGGACGCTGGGAGTGCAGGTCGGCTTCGAGCAGTACGAGCTCGGGCCCGGCGGCTCGATCGCGTTCGACTCGTCGTCGCCGCACCGCCTCTGGACGATCGGAGGGGAGCCGGTGCAGGCGATCTGGGTCGTCATCGGCCGCGAGGCCGACCCGCGCACGACCGCCCGCCCCTCCCCGGCCGGCGCGTAGCGCTCAGCCCGCCGAGGCCTCGCCGCCGTCCGTCCGCAGACGGCCGACCCCACCCCAGCTCGTGCGCAGCCGCGAGACGAGCTCCGGGCTCTTGTAGAGCACGAGCGCGAGGAGGATGAGCACGCCGATCGTGATCTCCGAGTACTCCGTCGGCTGCTGGAAGAGCGGAAGGACGTTGTCGATCAGGGTGAGGAACAGCGCGGCGAGGAGCGTTCCGACGTACGAGCCGCGCCCACCGGCGAGGCTCGCGCCGCCGAGGACGGCCGCGGCGATGCTCTCGAGCCCGTAGTTGCCGATGATCGGCGAGCCGATCTGCACCTGGGCGGCGAGGAAGAAGCCCGCGAGCGAGGCCATCAGCGAGCAGACGACGAACGCCAGGATCACCGCGACCCCGGTACGCATGCCCAGCCGGCGCGACGACGTCTCGTCGAGGCCGACCGCGCGCAGCGCGAGGCCGGTACGCGAACGGTAGAGCCAGAGGTCCGCGGCGACCGCGAGGACGCAGACCGCGACGAACGCGATCGGGACGAAGCCGACGCTCTTCGTGAGCCCGCTGATCACGTCGCTCGAGATCGAGCCTTCCGGATGGTCACGGAGCCAGAGCGACGCTCCCTGGAGGATGCTGAGGGTCCCGAGCGTCGCGATGATCGAGGGGAGCCGGAGGACCCGGATCAGGATCGCGTTGAAGATGCCGGTCGCGAGCCCGACCGCGAGGATGGCAAGCGA
>DASSVY010000065.1:0-2716 GCA_035705535.1 Gaiella sp.
GAACACGAGCTCGACCTCGCAGTGGTCTGCCGCGGGGCGCGTTTCCGAGCCGCCGAAGAGTACGTCGTCGGGCCGGTCGGCGCGCAGCTCGGACGGTGTGAGCGAGCCGGCGGCCCAGACGATCGCGTCGGACACGTTCGATTTGCCGGACCCGTTGGGGCCGACCACGACGGCGACGCCCGGCTCGAGGGAGACCTCGACGGAGTCCGGGAACGACTTGAAGCCGCGCAGCTTGATGGAGCGCAGGTGCACCGGGCCGGAAGTATCGTCTCCGCGGCGGACGGCGATCAGGCTTCGGCCTGAGGTACTTGCAGCGTCTCGAGCGCCTGCGCGGCGGCTTCCTGCTCCGCGGCCTTCTTCGTCGAGCCCCGCCCCTCTCCGAGCCGCTCGCCGTCGATCAGGGCGGCGCAGACGAACCGCCTCTCGTGCGGGGGGCCCTCCACCGCGAGCACCTCGTACTGGACGACGCGACCGGTCCGCGCGAGCGCCTCCTGGAGCTCGGTCTTCGAGTCGACGTGCCCCGTGCTTGCAAACTCGATCCGTTCGTCGAACGCGTCGACGACGGCTGCCTCGGCCGCCTCGAAGCCGTGCTCGAGGTAGACGGCGGCGATTGCCGCCTCCAGGAGCGCCGCAAGGACGTTGCGGCTCAGCGAGATGCGGTGCAGCTCCGGGCCGGGGATGTCCTGGGCGCGCTGGACGAGCACGCCGCCGAGGTCGAGGTCCCGCGCGACCGTCGCACAGCTGTGGCGCGAGACGACGTGGGCGCGGATCTTCGCGAGCCGACCCTCGGAGGCATCGGGAAACCGGTCGTAGAGCGCGCGGGCGATCGCGAGCTCGAGCACGGAGTCGCCGAGAAACTCCAGGCGCTCGTACGAGGACGCCCGGTCGGGCGCCCAGGAGGTATGCGTGAAGACGTGTTCTCGGCGCTCGGGGGGAAGGGAGTCGATCAGGCGCGCGAGCGACCCGCCCTTCCCCTCCGGCACCTCACTGATGCTGGACGACGTAGTCGACCGCCTGCCCGACCGTCGTCAGCTTCTGCGCATCCTCGTCCGGGATCTTGATGCCGAACTGATCCTCGAGCTCCATGATCAGCTCGACCAGGTCGAGCGAGTCGGCGTCGAGGTCGTCCTGGAACGACGCCTCGTTCGTGATCTCGCCCTCGTCGACGCCGAGTTGCTCGTGGAGCGCCGACTTGACGCGCTCGAAGACCTCATCGCGGGAAAGTGCCACTCTCGAACCTCACTGTCGATATCAGGGTGGATAGAGCGCAGGACTTTAACAGCGTCAACGCTCCAAGGTGGCAGCGGCGCGGCTCTCGGCGCGCGTCGCAGGCATGCGCTCCGCGAGCCGCTCGACGAGGCGGTGCTCGACGCCCCTGGCAGCCATCCGCGTCGCGTTCGCGATCGCGACATGGGAGCTGGAGCCGTGCGCGATGACCACGAGCCCGCGCAGGCCGAGCAGGTAGCCGCCACCGTGCGTCTCCGGATCGAGCCGGGAGCGCAGGCCCCTCGCTGCGGGGCGGATCAGCAGGCCGCCCACCCGGGCCCTGGCCGACGCGCGGATCTCGTCGCGCAGCGCGCCGAGCACGCTCCGGATCGTCCCTTCGAGCGTCTTCAAGGCGACATTGCCCGTGAACCCGTCGCAGACGACGACGTCCGCCTCGCCCTCGAGCAGCGCCCGACCCTCGACGTTCCCGTCGAAGCGGAGGCCGGACGTCTCGAGGAGCTCGTGCGCCTCGAGCGTCAGCTGGTTGCCCTTCTCCGGCTCCTCGCCGATCGAGAGCAGCCGGACCGACGGGTCGGAGACGTCGAGCATCTCCTGGGCGAAGACCGTGCCCATGTGGCCGAACTGGAGGAGATGCTCGGGCCGCGCGTCGGCATTGGCGCCGGCGTCGATGAGCACCGTCGGGCCCTTGCGGCCCGGGATCACGATCGCGATGCCCGGTCGGTGAACACCGGGCAGGCGCCGTACGTGCAACAGGGAAGCTGCGAGAACGGCTCCTGTGTTTCCTGCGGAGACGACAGCAGCGGCGTCACCGTCCCCGACCGCCCGGACCGCCCGGACGAGTGACGCGTCGGGCTTCGCCCGCACCGCCTCGGCGGGCTTGTCGCTCATCGCGATCCCGTCGCTGCACGGGACGAGCTCGAGCCCGGTGCCGGCGAGCGACTCGGGCCCGAAGAGGATCGGCGCGATGGAGTCCGAGGCCGCTTCGACGGCTCCGGCGACGACCTCGTCCGGCGCGTGGTCGCCCCCGAGGGCGTCGACCGCGACGCGCGTCGCCATGGGGCTCAGGGAGCCGGCGTGCGGAGCGGGGCGACTTCGCGCCCGCGGTACGTCTTGCACGTCGGGCAGACGCGATGGGACTGCTTCGGCGCTCCGCAGTTGTCGCAGGTCGAGACGCGCGGCGCGGAGACGCCGTGCTGCGCGCGACGCTTGTCGCGGCGGGACTTCGACGTCTTACGCTTCGGAACGGCCATGAGCGGCCGCGCAGTTTACCTGTTCGCAAGCAAGATTCCGCAGAAGCGGAATCCTGCGCTCGGATCCCCGCCTGCGGCGGGGCACACCCCTGAAGGCGTCAGCTTCGCCGCCGCAAAAGCCACGCCTGTTCGCAAGCAAGATTCCGCAGAAGCGGAATCCTGCGCTCGGAACCCCGCCTGCGGCGGGGCACACCCCTGAAGGCGTCGGCTTCGCCGCCGCACAAGCCACGCCTGTTCGC
>DASSVY010000066.1:0-13545 GCA_035705535.1 Gaiella sp.
GACCCGGTCTTCGTCCTCGCGACCGCCACGATCGCGAACGCCGGCGAACTGGCCTCCGCGCTGACCGGGCTCGACGTCCGCGTCGTCGCGACCGACACGTCCCCGCGTGCCGATCGCGAGGTCGTCCTCTGGAATCCGGAGCTCCTCGACGCAGAGCTGGGCATGCGCGCGAGCCCGCTCGGCGACGCGAGCAAGCTTCTGGCCGGCCTCGTCGGCCGCGGGCTCCGGGTGATCTGCTTCACGAAGAGCCGCAAGGCGGCCGAGCTGGTCCACCGGTTCGCGAGCGACCGGCTCGACGCCGAGACCGCGCGGCGACTGGCTCCGTACCGCGCGGGCTACACGCCCGAGCAGCGCCGCGACATCGAGCGCCGGCTCGTGGAGGGCGAGCTGCTCGGCGTGACGGCGACCGATGCGCTCGAGCTCGGGATCGACATCGGCTCGCTCGACTGCGCGATCTCCGTCGGCTTCCCGGGCACCGTCGCCTCGCTGCGGCAGCAATGGGGACGCGCGGGTCGGCGCACGCGCGGGCTCGCGATGCTCGTCGCGAGCGAGGACGCGCTCGACCAGTTCTTCGTGGACGACCCGCCGGCGCTCCTCGAGCGGAACGCAGAGGCGGCGCTCATCGACCACGCCAGCCCGAGGATCCTCGACGGGCACGTGCTCGCGGCGGCCTACGAGGGCCCGCTCACGGCGGCCGACGCCGAGATCCTCGGGCCGGAGGCGCTCGAGCGGGCGGGGCTCTTGCCCGAGCTCGAGGAGACGCCGGCCGGGTACGTGTGGCGGGGACGGGACACGCCCGCCGCACGGATCTCGCTCCGCTCCGGAGACCCGACCGCCTTCGTGATCGTCGACGAGGAGACCGGCTCGGTGCTCGGCACCGCCGAGCAGGAGCGCGCCTACTCGACCGTGCACGAGGGGGCCGTCTACCTCCACCTCGGCGACCAGTACGCGGTGACGGCACTCGACCTCGAGACGCGCGCCGCGCTCGTGCGGCCGGTGACCGTGGACTGGTACACCCAGGCCCGCAAGGAGACGGCGACAGAGATCGCCGAGTCGCTTCGCTCGCGTCATGTGGCGGGCGTCGAGCTCCACCACGGGCGGATTGTCGTCTCCGAGCAGGTGATCGGGTTCCAGCGCAAGGCGATCGCCGACGGGAGCGTGATCGACACGATGCCGCTCGACCTGCCGGAGACGACGTTCGAGACCGAAGGCGTCTGGTTCTGTCCGGCGGAATGGCTGCTCGAAGGCATCGACACGATGCCGACGCTCGTCTCGGCGCTGCACGCGACCGAGCACTCGCTCATCTCGCTCCTCCCGCTCTATGCCATGTGCGACCGGTGGGACATCGGCGGGCTCTCGACCAACGTCCACGAGCAGACGGGCCTGCCGACGATCTTCGTCTACGAGGGGTACGCGGGCGGGGTCGGGATCACCGAGCGCGGCTTTGCCTGCTTCGGGGAGTGGGCCGTCGACACCGCCCGGCTGTTGGAGCGCTGCCCGTGCCGGACAGGGTGCCCCTCGTGCGTCCAGAGCCCGAAGTGCGGCAACCTGAACGAGTTCCTCGACAAGGCCGCGGCCCTGACCCTGCTCACGCGGATGACGACCTAGCGCGTCGTCAGGAGACGCGGTCACGCCGTCGGCACGGAGTCGCCACAGACACGCGCATCGTCTCGTGCGATCGTGTTCCCAGGGGGCGTCGTCGCCCCTTTGGGGGGCGCTGGACCGCGGCTAGCGCGCGAGCCGCCCGAGCACGAGCTCGACCGCCTCGGCGGGCGTCGCCGCACGGGGCACGCCCGAGACCTCCGGCCCGTCTTCGAGCACGACGACCGGTCTGCCGAGGCGCATCGCGAAGGCGATCTCCGCGATCGTCCCCCAGCTGCCGCCGACCGCGATCACCGCGTCACCGGAAGCAGCGACCGCGAGGTTGCGCGCGTGCCCGATTCCCGTCACGACCACGTGGTCGGCCCATGCGGTCGCGGCCGCGTGCGACTCGCCCGGGAGGATCGCGATCGTCGTGCCGCCCGCCTCGTGGGCGCCTTGCAGCGCCCAGGCCATCACCTCGTCGAGGCCGCCGGTCACGACGACGCAGCCCCGCTCCGCGAGCAGCCGTCCGACCTCGAGAGCGACCGCTTCCTGCGCGCTCCCGCTCCCGATCACGGAGACCTGCAGCCGGCGGGCCCGCATGGGAGAAGCTAAGCGCCGGGACCGGACGGGTCGGTCCCGGCGCAGCCGTCTACGCGTCTGCGTAGCGGGAGACGCCGTCACACCCGGCGGGGAGCGCCCCGGGAGGACGACAACGACTTGGCCGCGTCAGGCGGCGCGTGCGCCTTCTCCGCGAGGCCCGTCCTTCGCCGGAGTCGCGGGTGCGTGGTGCCCCTCCACAGAGCCATCGCCGTCTAGTACGTCGACGGCGGCCGACCGGTTTGCAGCAGCATGTGGAGCGTGGAGCGACGCCAGGCGCGTGGTGGCACCCTGGTCGTCGGCGGTGGGTTCGCCGGCGCGTATGTCGCCCGTCTGCTCCGCAAGCGGGGCGCGACGATCGTGAACCCCGACAACTTCATGCTGTACACGCCGCTCCTGCCGGAAGCCGCCGCGGCGACGCTCGAGCCACGTCACGTCGTCGTCCCGCTGCGTCAGATGTGCAAGCACGCCGAGCTTCTCCTCGGACGGGCCCTCAGCCGCGACGGCGCGTCACGCACCGTCGTCGCCGAGACGCTCGGCGGCACGTTCGAGATCGAGTACGAGCGGCTCGTCGTCGCCCTCGGCGCGGTTCCGCGGACGTTCCCGATCCCGGGGCTCGCGGAGCACGGCCGGGGCTTCAAGGACGTCGCCGATGCGATCGCGCTCCGTAACCGGCTGCTCCGCCAGCTCGAGTCCGCGGCGGCCCGTCTGAACAGGGCCGAGGCCGAGCGCGACCTCGGGTTCGTCTTCGTCGGAGCCGGGTACGCGGGGGTCGAGGCGCTCGCGGAGCTGCACGACCTCTCGCGCGACGCCGTCCGCCGTTGGTATCCGACGCTCCGCGACGTCCGCCAACGGTGGGTGCTCGTCGACCTGGCGCCCCGGATCCTGTCCGAGATCCCGCGCAAGCTCGGCGAGTACACGCACCACTACCTCGAGCGGCAGGGCGTCGAGATCCGCGTGGGGACGACGCTCGAGTCGTTCGACGAGCAGGACGCGGTGTTCTCCGACGGCACGGTCGTGCCTGCGCGGACGCTCGTCTGGTCGGCAGGCGTGCGGCCGAGTCCCGACCTCGCGCTGCTCGATCTCCCGCTGGACGACAAGGGCCGCGTCGTGGTCGGTCCGACCCTCCAGGTCGAGGGGGCGAGCGACGTGTGGGCGCTCGGCGACGGCGCGGCGGTGCCGAACACCCGTACACCCGGCGCCGTCGATCCGCCGACCTGTCAGCACGCGCTCCGGCAGGCACGGAGGCTCGCGAAGAACCTGACCGGGCCACCGAAGCCGTACGGCTACCGCATGCTCGGGCAGGTCGCGACGCTCGGCCGCTACAAGGGCATCGCGGAGCTTCCGGGGCTGCGTCTCCGCGGTTTTCTCGGCTGGTTCGTCGCGCGCACGTACCACCTCTATGCGCTGCCGACGTTCCGCCGGAAGGTGCGCGTCGTCGCCGACTGGACCGTCTCGCTGTTCTTCCGCCGCGATGTCGTCGAGCTGTCTGCGCTCAGCCATCCGCACCGGCTCGACCCGTGACGGACCTCTCCGCGCTCTACGCCCTCCGCCTGCGGACGCCGCGCCTCGTGCTGCGGCTCGGCAACCGTGAGGAGCTCGAGGCGCTCGGCCGTGTCGCGGCTGCCGGGATCCACCCGCCCGACGAGATGCCGTTCGCGATCGCGTGGACCGACGCAAGCTCCGAGCCGGGTTTCGTCGACGGGTTCGCCGCGTTCCACGAGGAAGCGCTCGCGACGTGGACGCCCGAGCGCTGGATGCTGAACCTGATCGCGTTCGCCGACGGCGAGCCGGTCGGCACGCAGGGGATCGGCGCGATGGGCTTCGCGACAGAGCGCACCGTCGAGACCGGTTCGTGGCTCGGCGCCGCAAGCCAGGGTCACGGGTTGGGCACCGAGATGCGGGTCGCGGTCCTGGAGCTCGCGTTCGGCGTGCTCGGCGCGGTCGCAGCACGCTCCGGCTGGAGTGAGGGCGGCGCGGGGCAGTCCGCACGCGTCTCGGCACGACTCGGCTACCGCGAGACGGGGACGCACATCCTGCGGCCGCGGGACGAGCCCGTCGTGCAGCACGACCTTCTCCTCGAGCGCGACGAATGGCGTTGCCCGATCGACGTCGAGCTCGAAGCCGTCGGGCCCTGCCTCCCGCTCTTCGGCGCGCCGCCCGATCCCCGTCTCGCCACCGATCAGATTGCCCGACTCGCGGGGTCGTAGCTTCTACACGCGCGTGCACGGTCGCGCGTGCGTCAGGACGATGAGAGGAGAGCCGAAATGAGCCAGGCGCAGAAAGCCGACGTTTCGCCGGCGACATGGCCCGGAGGGATCGCCGCGATCACGCTGTTCGTCGAGGATCTGGCGGAGGCGAAGCGCTTCTACGCAGACGTCTTCGGGCTGCCGGTCGCCTTCGAAGACGACAACTCGGCCGTCTTCAAGTTCGGAGAGACGCTCGTCAACCTGCTCGAGGCGCGTGAAGCGCCGTCTCTTGTCGCGCCGGCCCCCGTTGCACCTCGAGACAGCGGTGTCAGATTTCAGTTCACGCTCGAGGTGGACGACGTCGACGCGATGGCCGAGGAGGTGAGGCGCCGCGGGGCCGAGTTGCTGAACGGGCCGATGGATCGTCCGTGGGGCATCCGCACGGCGACCTTCCGCGACCCCGGCGGCCACGTCTGGGAGATCGCCCGCTGACGCCGCAACGAAGACCTTCGCCTAGCGCAACGCACGCAAGGCGGTGCCGAGGGACTGGCCGCCCTCGAGCACGCGCGCGAAGAGGTCGCCGTCGCGGGCGACCCTCTCGAGCACGGCGTCCATCGTGAACGCCGTCGGGTCGAGGCCCTCCGTCACCTCGGCCCAACGGAGCGGCGTCGACACCGGCGCGCCTGCACGCGGCCGCACCGAGTAGACCGATGCAGTCGTCTTTCCGGGGCCGTTCTGATTCGCGTCGACGAGGACGCCCTTGCGCTTCGCCTTCGTCCATTCGGTCGTGACCAGGCCGGGATGCGCTCGCGCGAGCGCGCCCGCGACGATTCCGGCGAACTCGCGCACCTCGGCGAAGTCGTGACGGCGCGAGATCGGGACGAGGACGTGGATCCCCCGCGACCCGCTCGTCTTCGGCACTGACTCGAGCCCGAGCGCGTCGAGCGCCTGGCGGACGAGCTTCGCGACCTCGAGCACCTCGTCGAAGCCCGAGCCCTCGGACGGGTCGAGATCGAACATCACCCAGTCGGGCCGCTCAGGCCGATCCGCGCGGGAGGCCCAGGCGTGCATGTCGATGCAGCCCATGTTCACCGCCCAGAGGACCGCAAGCTCGTCGTCGAGCAGCGCGTAGTCGATCACCTTCTTCTCGCCCTCCCGCGTCGAGGCGGGGAACGGCGCCCGGTCGATCCACTCGGGCATATGCGACGGCGCCTGCTTCTGGAAGAAGCTCTTCCCCTGCCAGCCGTCGGGATAGCGCTTCATCGTGAACGGCCGCTTGCGCAGGTGCGGGACGAGCGCCCCGGCGACGTCCCGGTAGTACGCGAGGAGGTCTCCTTTCGTGATCCCTTCCTCGGGCCAGAACGGCTTGTCGAGGTTGGACAGCTTGAGCACCCGTCGTCCGCGGCGGACCTCGGGGTCGATCGGAGGCCGCTCTGCGGGGACATCGTCGCGGACGCCGAGGTAGACCGGCGCGCGGAGACGGCCCTCTCGGGTCTTCTCGGCGAACGTGACCTCCGCCGCGAGCACGGGCTCGACCCAGGTCACGTCCTTCGCGCGGACGCGCGGCATGCGCGGCGTCTCGACCAGCGGCGAGGTCGTCCGCTCGTGCGGCCGGAGCAGCGCCCGGAGCCGGTCGACCTCGTCGTCTCGGAGCCCGGAGCCGACGTTCCCCGCCCAGTGGAGGCCGTCCGCCTCGCGGCGCGCGAGCACGAGCGCTCCGAGCTTCGCCCGCTTCCCCTCGCCCCGGGTGTAGCCGGCGATCGGGAAGTCCTCCTGCGCCCGGAGCGTGAGCTTCTGCCACTCGGAGGTGCGCCGGCCTGACCGGTACGGCAGATCGGCCCGCTTCGCCACGACCCCCTCGAGTCCCTGCGCGCGGGCGGCCTCGAGGAGTGCGTCGCCGTCCTCGAACGCCGGGGAGAGCCTGACACCCCGGACTGTCGGGTCGAGGACCTCCTCGAGCAGCTCACGCCGCTCACGCAGCGGCAGGTCGCGCACGGGCTCTCCGTCGAGCTCGAGCAGGTCGAAGGCCAGGAGGACGAGCGGGCCCGAGCCGCGCTGCAGCGCCTCGAAACGCGCCGTGCCGTCCTCGTCGAGGGCGCACACCTCGCCGTCGAGCACCGCCGACGGCGTTCGCACCGCCTTCGACACGTTCCGCGCGACCTCCCGGAACCGCTCCGTGAGGTCCTTGCCGTTCCGGCTCGTGAGCCGCGCCTCACCGCCGTCGACCGTCACGATCGCGCGGTAGCCGTCCCACTTGGGCTCGAAGAGCCAGTCGGGGCCCCGCGGAAGTCGCTCGGTGAGCGACGCGAGCTGGGGCCTGATCGGCTGCCCGTCGGCCGGCGGCGCCTCCTTGCGGAGCAGCAGCCAGTTCTGCTCCTTGCCGTCGAGGTGCGCCGGGACGAGCGTCCACACGCCCTGCGCGCGCTCCCCCTGGAGCTTGAACGTGAGGCCGCCGTCGCGCTTCTCCTCGAGGAGCTCGTACGTCCCGCGGTCCCAGATCTCGACCGTGCCCGCGCCGTACTGGCCCTTCGGGATCTCGCCTTCGAACGAGCCGTAGTCGAGCGGGTGATCCTCGACGTGCACCGCGAGATGCCGCTCGCCTGCGCGAAACGGCAGGCCCTTCGGCACGGCCCAGCTCGCGAGCGCCCCGTCGCGCTCGAGCCGAAGGTCGTAGTGCAGGCGGCGCGCGTCGTGCCGCTGGATCACGAAGACCGGCTGCCCGGCGCGCTTTCGGCCCCCGAACGGCTCCGGCGTTCGGGACGGATCGCGCTTGCGGCGGTAGCCCTCCAGGCTCGGCATCGTTCCCATGATCGTCGTTCAGGCGCCGTACGTACGCCGGTTCCGCTCACCGTCCCTTAACACGATCTGCGCCAATCAGACGAAATCCCTGCAAAACGCGCTCTTTGCGGCCGGGGATAAGCCTGTGGAAAGTGTGGAGAGCCGCTCAGACGTGTGCGAGGACGCCCATCGAGCGGAACTTTGCGCGGCGGCTCCGCCGCAGCTCGTCGGAGGGGGTCTCCACCAGCTCGTCGAGGTGTGCCACGAGCGCCTCGCGGAGGAGCGCCGCGGCCCCGTCGTGGTCGAGCTGGGCTCCGCCCTCGGGCTCGGGAACGATCCCGTCGATCACACGAAGCTCGAGGCAGTGGGCTGCGTCCGGCTTGAACGCCGACGCGGCCTTCGGCGCCTGGGCGGCGTCGCGCCAGAGGATCGACGCGCAGCCTTCCGGCGAGATGACCGAGTAGATCGCGTTCTCCTGCATCAGCACCCGGTCGGCGACCGCGATCGCGACCGCTCCGCCGGAGCCGCCCTCGCCGATCACGACCGCCACGGTCGGGATCGAGAGGCGCAGCATCAACGCCTGCGAGCGGGCGATCGCGCCGCCCTGGCCGTGCTGCTCGGCGAGGATCCCGGGGTAGGCGCCCGGGGTGTCGACCAGCGTGACGACCGGGAACCCGTGACGCTCGGCGAGCTGCATCGTGCGCATCGCCTTGCGGTACCCCTCCGGGTACGCCATGCCGAAGTTCCGGGTCGCTCGCTCCTTGAGGTCCCGCCCCTTCTGGTGCCCGACGAGCGCGATGGTGCGCCCGTCGAGGGAGCCGAGCCCCGCGACGATCGCGCTGTCGTCCATCCGGCCGCGGTCGCCGTGGAGCTCGAACCAGTCGTCGAGGATGCGCTCGACGTAGTCGAGCGTGTAGGGGCGCTTGTCGTGACGCGCGAGCTCGACCGAGCGCCAGATCTCCTCGTCCGTCGTGTCTTCGCGCAGCCGCTCGAGCTGACGCTGGAGGCGCTCGAGCTCGGCCGACAGCTTCGTGCCGCGGAGAAGCTTGACGCCCGACAGTTGGGCGAGCCGGTCGCGCAGCCCGAGCTCGGCTTCCTGGCTCACGTTCTCGCCTCGAACAGCCGGAGCAGGCGCGCAAGCGTCGGCCGCAGCTCGGAGCGCGGGACGACGCCGTCGACGTGGCCGAACCGAAGATTGGACTCGGCGAGGCCGAAGTCGTCCGGGAGCTTCTCGCGTGTCGTCTGGGCCACCACCCGCGGGTCCGCGAACGACGTCAGCGCCCCGGGCTCGGCGAGGATCACGTCCCCGAGGCTCGCGAAGCTGGCGGTCACGCCCCCCGTCGTCGGGTGCGCGAGGACCGAGAACAGCGCACCGCGTGACTCGTGGAGCTCCTCCACCGCCGCCACCGTCTTGGGCAGCTGCATGAGCGCGAGGATCCCCTCCTGCATCCGGGCGCCACCCGAGGCGGCGACGGAGACGACGATGCCGCGATCCTCGGCGGCGCGCTCGCAGGCGCGCGCGAAGCGCTCGCCGACGACGCTGCCCATCGAGCCGCCCATGAACGAGAAGTCCATGGCGGCGATCCGGCACGCATGCCCGTCGATCGCGGCTCGTCCCGTGAGGATCGCGTCCCCCATGCCCGTCCCGAGCTCGGCCTCGGCGAGACGCTCGGTGTACGGCTTCAGGTCGAAGAACTCGAGCGGGTCGGCCGAGCGGAGGTCGCCGTCCTCCTCCTCGAACGAGCCCGCGTCCGCCAGCTGCCCCACCCGGTCGTTCGCGCGGACCGGGAAGTGGTGACCGCACTGCGGGCACACGCGGAGGTGCTCCGCGAGCTCGTCGTCCCGGTAATGGGACCCGCAGGTCGGGCACGTGTTCGGATGCCCGGCGCCGTCGCGGCGTTCGGGGTCTGCGTGCTTGTGCTCGATCGAGACGTCGATCTGCCGGGACGACATCGACGGCATCTTAGAACCTGGCGGCTCAGAGGCCGGCTGCGGCGACGAAGGAGGCGACGTGCACCGGTGAAGCGCCCGCTCCCAGCCCCGTGATCCCGAGCCCGGCGACTCGCACACGAGCTGCGACGTCGCGGAGCACGGCCTCGACGTCGGCAGCGCTCGGCCCGCCCGGAACGGGCATGAAGCTCGGCGTGGTCCCCGGCTCGAGCACGTCGACGTCGAGCGCGACATACGCGGCCTGGACGCCGTCCAGCGCCCGGCCGACGTCGTCGTCGATCCCCTGTGTGGCGACGTACTCGGCCTCCGGCGGGTCGAGGTCGCGGGCGCCGACGAGCGCCAGGTCGGCGGCCCGCACGCTGCCCTCGTCGATTGCCATCCGCAGCGGCATGCCCCAGAGGTTCCCGCTCGGCGACGTCTCCGGCGTGTTCAGGTCGCCGTGGGCGTCGAGCCAGATCACGGCGAGCCGCTCATGGCGTGCGGCGAGGCCGCGGATCGTGCCGACGTGCGCGCAGCAGCAGCCTCCGACGACGAGCGGCCGTGCCGGAATGCCGGTCGCCAGAGCCGCGCTCTGCGCGTCGAGCGAGTCCTCGGCCACGACGAGCGCCTCGGGATAGGGCAGCCCGATGGACGCCGCTTCCGCCATCGCCTCGCCTCCCGCGCCCCAGGCACGCGGGACGCGGACGAGGCCCGCGACGTAGGTGGCGCCGCAGCTGTGGCACTCGTACCCGTCGTCGAGCGCGACGGCGGTCAGCGTCCGGCAAGACGGGCAGCGCGCACGGAGGGCACTCACCCCGCGATTCTCGCGGACCGCGGGTGTGCCCCGGACGACGACGGGCGGAGCTCCTTCTCCCAGACGTCCGCCTGCCACAGCGGACGCATGCCCGCGCGTTCGTAGAGCCGGGTCGCGCCGGTGGGGTTCTCGGCGTCGACGCCGAGCGCCACGGCGGTCTCACCGCTCTCCCGGAAGCGGGCGAACGACTCGCGGAGCAGCCCGAGGCCGAGCCCGCGCCTGCGCCAGGGTTCCCGCACGCCGAGCATCCCGATCCAGCCCCAGTCGCCGTTCCGCTTCGGATAGTTGAGCGAGAAGGCGGCGACCTCGTCACCGTCCCAGACGACGGGGACGAGGGCCGGATCGATGCGCGGCACGACGAACGCACGCTCGCGCCAGGTCTCGTAGGGCATCGCGACGTGACCCCACTCGGTGGCGAACGCCTCCTCCTGAGCGGCATGGACAGCGCGGCCGTGACGATCGACGTCGAACGGACGTAGCTCGAGACCCTCGGGCCACTCGGCTGCGGGGTGTTCGTCGCGGACGTCGGCGACCATGCGAAAGAAGCTCCGCACGTATGCGAACCCCTGCGTCCGGAAGAGCGCCGGGGCACGGTCGTCGCCGACGAGGTGGGCCGCCTGGAGCACGACGCGCTCGTCGTCCGGCCATTCGGGCTCGAGCTCGCGCGTCCTGGCCTCGAGCAGCTCGAGCATGCGTATGCCGACCCCACGACGCGTCATCTCCGGATGCACGTACGCGTCGCCGATGAAGCGCGCGCCCTTGCGGTCGAGGAGCTGCGCGACGCCCGCCAGCCTCCCGTCGAGCTCGACGAGCCACGCGTCGCGGTCGAGGTCGATCCGCTCCCAGTCCTCGCGCAGGTCGCTCTCGGTCCAGTCCGAATCGCCCCAGATCGCCTTGTCGGATGCCTGCAGGAGCGAGAGCGCCTCGGGCAGGCGGTCGGGCGTGGGGCGCGTCACGATCACGCGCCGCAGCCTAGGTCGACTCGGCCCGCGGAGAGGTGCGGCCCCCCGTACTCTGGCCGGATGGTCGTCCGCACGCTCGCTCCCGTCGACTGGCCGGATGTCGTGCGGATCTACGGCGAGGGCCTCGCGACCCGCGTCGCCACGTTCGAGACCGAGGTGCCGTCGTGGGAGACGTGGAACGGTGTGCATCTGCCGGCGCCGCGGCTCGTCGCGGAGCGCGACGGCGGCGTCGTGGGATGGGTCGCCGTCTCGCCCGTCTCCCGGCGGCCGGCGTACCGCGGCGTCGTCGAGCACTCGATCTACGTCGATTCGGCTGCGCGACGGACCGGTGTCGGGAGGACGCTCCTCGAGGCGCTCGTCGCCGAGGCGCCGGCGCAGGGCATCTGGACGATCCAGACGTCGGTCATCGACTCGAACGAGGCGAGCCTCCGACTCCACGAGACGCTCGGCTTCCGCGTCGTCGGACGGCGCGAGCGCATCGCCCAGCTGGACGGGGCCTGGCGCGACACGCTCCTCCTCGAGCTGCGCCTGCCCTGAGCTTGGAGTCGCTGTCAGACACGTCTTCCTGTCAAGGCGTCATTCGTGACGCTCAGCCTTGCCAGCGTCTGAAGACGACGACGGCGTTGTGGCCGCCGAAGCCGAACGAGTTCGAGACGCCGATCTCGACCTGCTCCTCGCGGGCCTCGTTCGGGATGTAGTCGAGGTCGCACTCGGGATCCGCAACCCGCTGGTTGATCGTCGGCGGGAGGATCCCGCGGTCGAGCGCGAGGATCGTGAACGACGCCTCGACCGCGCCGGCGGCGCCGAGGCAGTGGCCCGTCGCTCCCTTCGTCGACGAGATCGGCGTGCGGAACGCCTTCTCCTCGCCGAGCGCGAGCTTGATCACGCGGGTCTCCGCGCTGTCGCCGACGGGTGTCGATGTGCCGTGCGCGTTGACGTAGCCGACCTCCTCGGGCGAGATCCCGGCGTCGGCGAACGCCATCGCGAGCGCGCGTGCAGGGCTCTCGCCGGTCGGGTCCGGGTCCGAGACGTGCGTCGCATCGGAGGAGACGCCGTACCCGAGCAGCTCCGCATAGATCTTCGCGCCGCGCGCGCGTGCGTGCTCGAGGTCCTCGAGGACGACCATCGCGGCGGCCTCGCCCATCACGAAGCCGTCCCGCTCGGCGTCGAACGGACGGGACGCGCCCTCGGGATCGTCGTTGCGGCGCGAGATCGCGCGCATGGCACCGAACCCGGCGATCCCGACCCGGGAGACGGGGGCCTCGGTGCCGCCGCAGATCATCACGTCGGCCCGGCCGAGGCGAATCGCGTCGAGGCCGTCGCCGATCGCCATGTTGGACGCGGCGCAGGCGGTGCACTCGGAAAGCAAGGGACCCTTCGTGCCGAGCTCCATCGAGACCCAGCCGGCGGCGAGGTTCGGGATGATCTGGACGATCGAGAACGGGTTGACGCGGTCGGGGCCGCGCTCGTCGAGCACCTGGATGCACGACTCGAACGACTTCAGCCCGCCGATCCCGGTCGCGACGGCCGCGCCGACGCGGCCCGGCTCGCCCGCGATGTCGATGCCGGAGTCGGTCTCGGCCTGCCTGGCCGCCGCGAGCGCCAGGTGCGTGAACCGGTCCATCCGACGCGAGGCCTTGTAGTCGACATAGTCGGTGACCTCGAGATCCTTGACCTCGCAGGCGAAGTCCACCGGGAAGCCCGTCGTGTCGAACTGCGTGATCGGGCCGGCGCCCGACTCGCCTGCGATCAGCGCTGACCAGGAGTCCTCGACTGTCGTTCCGAGGGGGCTCACCATGCCGAGGCCCGTCACCACGACGCGCCGGCGTCCGTCCGGCCCCGATCCGTTCTCGCCCATGCCGGCCACGCTACATCCCGAGCCCACCGTCGACGAGAAGCACGGCCCCCGTCACGAACCGCGCCTCGTCGGCGCAGAGGAACCGCACCGCGCCGGCGACGTCCTCCGGGTCGCCGAGGCGGCCGAGCGGGGTCGCGTCGAGCATCGTCTTCGTCGCCTCCTCCGGGAGCACCTCCGTGAGACGCGTGCGGACGTAGCCGGGCGCGACGACGTTGGCTCGCACGTTTCGGCTCCCGAGCTCACGGGCGAGCGACTTCGTGAACCCGATGATCCCGGCCTTCGACGCCGCGTAGTTCGTCTGCCCCCAGTTGCCGTGCACCCCGACGATCGACGAGACGTTCACGATCGCGCCGGCGCGCCGCTTCATCATCGGTCTCGCGGCGGCGCGGCACGTGTAGAAGACCGACGAGAGGTTGGTATCGATCACGGCGCGCCAGTCGTCGTCGCTCATCCGGGCGAGCACGCCGTCGCGCGTGAGCCCGGCGTTGTTGACGAGGATGTCGAGCTCCCCGGCCTCCTCGACGAGCGCCTTCGCCGACGCGGCGTCCGAGACGTCCGCGGAGAGCGCCCGCCCGCCGATCTCCGCCGCCACCTGCTCGGCGTCTTCCCGGCCCGTGTGGTACGAGAGGACGACGCTCGCGCCCGCCCGCCCCAGCTCGAGCGCGATGGCCTTCCCGATCCCGCGGGACCCGCCGGTGACGAGCGCGATCTTGCCGTCGAGCGAGGCGAAGCCCGCGCTCATCGGGAGGCGAGGGCTTCCTTCGCCTTCTCGAGGCTTGCCAGGTCGTTGACCGAGATCGTCCGGACGTTGCGGTCGATCCGCTTGACGAGACC
>DASSVY010000067.1:0-8425 GCA_035705535.1 Gaiella sp.
GCCGAGACGGCGCGAGCTCCGTTCGACCTACCCGAGGCGGAGCAGGAGCTCGTCGCCGGATACCACACGGAGTACGGCGGCATGCGCTACGGGCTCTTCGCCATGTCCGAGTACGTGAACCTGATCACGCTCTCGGCGCTCTGCGTGACGCTCTTCCTCGGCGGCTGGCACGGGCCGGGCTGGGACGGCGCGACGTGGGCCGGGCCACTCTGGTTCATCGGCAAGCTCATCCTCCTCCTGTTCGTCTTCATCTGGATTCGGACGACACTCCCGCGGCTGCGCTACGACCAGCTGATGCGTTTTGGCTGGAAGGTGCTGCTCCCGGTCGCGACGATCAACGCCGTCGTGACGGCGCTCCTGGTGGTATGGATCTGATGCAGCCGTTCGGCACGCTCAAGGGCTTCGGCGTCACCTTCAAGCACCTCTTCAAGAAGCCGATCACGCAGGAGTACCCGGAGTACAAGCGGCCCGTCTACCCGCGCTTCCGTGGCCGCCACCGCCTGCATCGCCACGCGAACGGGCTCGAGAAGTGCGTCGGCTGCTCGCTCTGCGCCGCCGCGTGCCCGTCCGACTGCATCCGCGTCGTCGCTGCCGAGAACACCGCCGAGCATCGCGTCTCCGCGGGCGAGCGCTACGCGCGCATCTACGAGATCAACCTCTCGCGGTGCATCTTCTGCGGCTACTGCGAGCTCGCCTGCCCGTTCGACGCGATCACGCTGGGCAACGAGTTCGAGATCTCCGAGTACTCCCGCGACGACCTGATCTACACGAAGGACATGCTCCTCGCCGCGCCGATCAAGCGCGTCCCCGTCCAGGACCCCGGCCTGTACGACACGCCGATCCCCGCGTACAAGAGCGACTCCTGATGGGCAACTTCCTCACCTGGATCGTATGGCTCGTGGCGGCCGCGGCCTGCCTGGGCACCGGGGTCCGCGTCGTCACCGCCTCGAACCCGTTCTCGTCGGCGCTGTCGCTGATCGGCAACCTCGCCTCTCTCGCCGTGCTGTACCTCCTTGCCTCGGGCGAGTTCGTCGCGGCCGCCCAGGTGCTCGTCTACGCCGGCGCCGTGATGGTGATGTTCCTCTTCGTGATCGCGTACCTCGGCGGCCGCGCCGACGCGCCGTGGGCCGGCGGTACGCGGTTGATCCAGACGGCCTCGGTCGTCGCCGCCGTCTCGCTCCTCGCGGTGACGCTCGTGGCCGTCGGGCTCGAGGCCGGCGACCAGCTCTCGAGCGAGGCCGACGTGACGCGCTCGTTCGGCTCGCCTGCCGGGATCGGCGACCTGTTCCTCACCGACCAGCTGCTCGCGTTCGAGATCACGTCCATCGTCCTGCTCGTCGCCGCGATCGGCGGCGTCGTGCTGGGGATGCGCTCCCGGGCCGAGCAGGAGGCCGACAAGGCCGAGGCGGCACCGTGACGGGACCGGACATCCCGTGGTATCTCGCGGTCGCGTCGATCCTGTTCACGATCGGCGTCGCCGGCGTGCTCCTGCGCCGCAGCCCGCTGATCGTGCTGCTCTCGCTGGAGATCATGCTCAACGCCGCCAACCTCGCGTTCGTCGGCTTCTCGCGGCTGCACGGCTCGATGGACGGGCAGGTGTTCGCGCTCTCGGTGATGGCCGTCGCGGCCGCCGAGGTGTGCGTCGGACTCGGCCTGATCGTCGCGATGGCCCGCCGACGGCTCGACCTCGACGTCGACGCCTTCACGGAGCTCCGCGGCTAGTGCCCCGTCCAGCAATGCCCTCCAGGTTCCTGGCACGCGATGAGCGGCGCCATGCGTCGTCCTCGGTCGCCCCGATACCTGCTGGTATCGGGGCTCCCTGCGTCCTAGCCTGGCTTGCTCCTCGCGTGCCAGGAACGCGGTCGCATCACTGGACGGGGCACTGATGGTCTTCGGAGGCTGGCTCTGCCTGCTCGCCCCGTTCGCGGGGTTCCTCGCGATCCTCCTTGCGGGGACGCGCATCACGCGCGGCCAGGCCGGGGTTCTCGCGACCGCCTCCGTGTTCCTCGGGTTTGCCGGCGCGGTGATCGCGTTCGTCGACGCGCTCGGGCGGAGCCCGGACGACCGCTCGGAGCTGACCACGTCGTGGACATGGCTCACCGCCGGCGACTTCCGCGTGAACCTCGAGCTGCTGATCGACCCGCTGTCGCTCGTGATGATGCTGGTCGTCAGCGGAGTCGGTGCGATGATCGTCCTCTACTCGAACGGCTACATGGAGGGGAACGACGAGGAGCGCCGCTACTTCGCCTACATGGCGTTCTTCGTCTTCTCGATGCTCCTGCTCGTCGAGGCAGGCAATCTGCTGCTTCTGCTCGTCGGCTGGGGCCTCGTCGGGCTTGCGTCCTATCTCCTGATCGGCTTCGACCACCATCGCCCCTCCGCAGTCCTGGCCGCGAAGGAGGCGTTCATCATGAACGCGATCGGTGACGCGACCATGGCGCTCGCGTTCTTCCTCCTGATCGCGAAGACCGGCACCCTCGACTTCGGGCCGGTTTTCGGCGCCGCCTCGTCGGGCGCTCTCTCCAACACGGTCGTGACGCTCGTCGCGCTCGGGCTGCTCGGCGGCGCGCTCGCGAAGTCGGCGCAGATTCCGCTGCACACGTGGCTTCCCGACGCGATGGAGGGCCCTCTCCCCGTCTCTGCCCTGATCCACGCCGCGACGATGGTGACGGCCGGCGTGTACCTGATCTGCCGGACGCATCCGCTCTTCGAGGCGGCGTCCGACGTGCAGCACCTCGCGGCGCTCCTCGGCCTCGTCACCCTGCTCGCCGCCGGAGTGATCGCGCTCGTCCAGTGGGACATCAAGCGCGTCATCGCATACTCGACGATGAGCCAGATCGGCTACATGTTCGTCGGGGCCGGCGTGGGCGCGTACCCGTTCGCGATGTTCCACCTCATGACCCACGCGTTCTTCAAGGGGCTCCTCTTCCTGACGGCAGGGGTCGTGATCCACCACCTCTCGGGCGAGCAGGACATCCGCAAGATGGGCGGGCTACGCAAGTCGCTGCCGGTCGCGCACTGGACGTTCCTGATCGGGACGCTCGCGCTCGTCGGCATCCCGATCTTCGCCGGGTTCTGGTCGAAGGACGCGATCCTCGCCTCCGCGCTCGCCTACGGCGGGGTGCTCGGCTGGGTGCTGTACATCGGCGGTCTCGCCGGAGCGGGTCTCACCGCGCTCTATTCGTTCCGCCTCTACTTCTGGGTGTTCCACGGCGAGAAGTCGGCCGACGTGGTGCATGCCGACGAAGCGCACGCCGGCGAGCCGACGCGCTCGATGACCGTGCCGGTGGTGGTCCTTGCGATCGGCTCGACGGTCGCGGGGCTCATCGCGATACCGGGCCTCTGGGATCTGATCGGGACCTGGCTCGATCCCGTCGTCCCGCCGCTCGTCAGCGCCTCGCCCACGGAGGAGTGGCTCTCGAGCCTCGTCGCGGTCACGATCGCGGTGCTCGGCATTCTCTACGCCCGCCGAGCGTTTCTCGCGGGTCGCGAGCTCGTACCCGACGGTCGCATTCGCACGGCGCTCGAGCACAAGCTCTGGTTCGACGAGCTGTACGACGCGGTCTTCTCGAGGCCCGCGCAGACCGTCGCGGCGCTCATCCGCGATCGCGTCGAGGCCCCGGTCGTGCAGGGCGGGCTCGACGAGTTGGCGGACGGCACGCTCGACGCCGCCGGGATCGCCGGTCGCGCGCAGAGCGGGCTCCTCCGTACCTACGCGCTCGCCTTCGCGGTTGCGGTCTCGGTCCTGACGCTCGTCTTCCTGGTGGTGCGCTGATGCTCACCACGCTCTTGATCGTGGTGCCGCTCGTCGCGGCGATCGTCGTGTGGATCCTGCCGCTCTCGAACGAGTCGACCGCCGGGCTCGCCCTGCTGGCGGCGCTCGCCGAGGTCGGGCTCTGGGTCGGCGGCGCGCGCAACTTCGACTTCTCGAGCCAGGAGCAGCAGTACTCGGCGACACGCGAGTGGTTCTCCGATCTGGGAATCTCCTACTCGGTCGGGCTGTACGGCTTCCAGTACTGGCTCGTCGGCCTCACGATCGTCGTCGGCGCGGCCGCGATCGGCTACGGGATGTGGGCCGGCCGGGAGCGACCGCGCGCGTACTTCGGCCTCATGCTCTTCCTCGTCGGCTCGCTCGTGGGGCTGTTCTCCTCCCAGGACCTACTGCTCTTCTACGTCTTCTTCGAGGCGATGCTGATCCCGCTCTACCTGCTGGTCGGCGTGTGGGGCGGCCCGCAGCGAGTGAAGGCGACGATCACGTTCGTGCTGTACACGATGTTCGGCTCGCTGCTGATGCTCGCGTCGGTGATCGCGTTCGGGATCTCGCAGGGGACGTTCGAGCTCGCGGAGATCGGGACTAGCTCGAACGACTGGATCTTCCTCGGCTTCCTCGTCGCGTTCTTCGTGAAGTCCCCGATCCTGCCGTTCCATGGTTGGCTTCGCATCACGTACACCGAGGCGCCGCCGGAGGTGACGGCGATCCTCTCTGGTGTCGTTCCCAAGGCGGCCGTGTTCGGGTTCCTCTGGATCGTGCTGCCGCACTTTCCCGGGCCGGTCGCGGATTTCCGCGCGCTCGTGCTCGTGCTCGCGGCCGCCACGCTCGTCTACGGCTCGCTGCTCGCCTTCCGTCAGCCCGACATCCGCGGCGTCATCGCCTACTCCTCCATGGCCCAGATGGGGCTGATCATGTTCGGGATCTTCGCCGTCAACGACCTCGGCCTCGACGGCGCCGTGCTCCACTCGGTCAACCACGGACTCGTCTCCGCCGGCTTCTTCCTCGTCGCCGGGATGATCGAGTCGCGGGCGGGGACCGGGGAGTTGGCCCGTCTCGGGGGGATGGCGAAGGGTCGTCCGGCCCTCGCGAGCGTCGTGATGATCCTGGGAATCTTCACGCTCGCCGTCCCCGGCTCGACGAACTTCGCGGGCGAGTTCGCTGTCCTCGCCGGCGTCTTCCAGCGGGGCTGGGGCTACGCCGCGGTCGGCGCTGCCGCGATCGTGCTCGCGGCGATGTACGCGCTGCGGTTGATCTCGGCGATCCTCCACGGCCGCCGCGCCAGCGGCTCGGAGGACACGTCGGCGGACCTCGTCGGCGGCGAGCTCGCGCTGGTCCTGCCGCTCGTCGCGATCCTGGCCGTGCTGTCGGCCTGGCCCGCCCTCGTGACCGAGCGCTCGTTCCCGCTCGATCAGCCGACGTCGTTCATCTCCGGGCAGGAGCAGGCGCCGTGATCGACACGCCCCACGTCGACTGGCTCGCCCTCTCGCCGACCATCGCGCTCCTCGGCGCGTCGGCGATCGCGCTCCTCGGGGCAGTCCTCGTGCCGCGACCGGCCGTGCGGGCGTTCTCCGCCGCGATCACGGCGATCGGCTTCGTCGTCTCGGCGGTCTTCGCCGGTGTCGTCTTCGACCGCTCGCCCGACCCCACGGTTCTCCTCTCGGAGACGATGACGCGCGACCAGCTCGGCGCTCTCGCGGCGATCATCCTGGCGCTGATCGGCCTCGTCGTCGTGCTCGTCTCGTGGTCGGACGGCCGCCGCGACCATGTCGGCGAGTACTACGCGCTCCTCTCCGCCTCGGCGGCGGGGATGGTCTTCATCGTCTCGGCCTCGAGCCTGCTGACGATGTTCCTCGCGCTCGAGTGGTTCTCGATCGCCCTGTACATCCTCTGCGCCCTGGACACGCACCGGCGCGAGTCGCTCGAGGCCGGTCTGAAGTACCTGATCATCGGCAGCTTCGGCTCGGGGATCCTGCTGTTCGGCTGCGCGCTCGTCTACGGCTCCACGGGGGAGCTCGGGTTCTCCGCGATTCGCGAGGCGACCGGCGCGGACGACCCGCTGTTCGTCACGGGGATGGCGATGATCCTCTCCGGCCTCGCGTTCAAGGTCTCGGCGGCGCCGTTCCACATGTGGACGCCCGACGTCTACCAGGGCGCGCCCACGCCGGTGACCGCGTTCATGGCGGGGGCGACCAAGGTCGCCGCGCTCGTGGTGACGCTGCGGATCCTCGTCACCGCGTTCCCCGAGCAGGCGGAGATCTGGTCGGTCGCGGTCGCGGTTCTCGCCGTCGCGTCCCTCGTGATCGGGAACCTCGCGGCGATCGCGCAGCGCGACGTGAAGCGAATGCTCGCCTACTCGTCCGTCTCGCACGCGGGATTCCTCCTGATCGCGATCGCCGCGAACTCCGACGACGGCGCGACCTCGCTCCTCTACTACCTCATCCCGTATGTGGCGGCCACGGTCGGCGCCTTCGCAGTCGTCGCGGCGCGCGAGCGGGAGCTGGGCAAGCCCGTGTCGCTCTCGAACCTCGCGGGCCTCGGCTGGGAGCGCCCGTTCCTCGGGGTCGGGATGTGGGTGTTCATGCTCAGCCTCGCGGGCTTCCCGCTGACCGGCGGATTCCTCGGCAAGCTCTTCGTCTTTTCCGCGATCTACGAGGCGGGCTGGTGGTGGCTCGTCGTGATCGGCGTGCTTGCCACCGCGCTGTCGCTCGCCTACTACCTCAACATCGTGCGGGCGCTGTACATGCGCCCGGGCGAAGTCGCGCCCGGCCCGGTCGTCGCCGCGGGCGGCTCGCCGCCGCGCGACGTGCTGCTCGACACGGCGGTCGCCGCGGGGATCGTCGTCACGATCGGCTCGTTCTTCTTCGTCCAGCCGCTCGTCGACCTCGCCCGCGACGCCGCCGCCTCGCTGCCGCTCTAGTTCTTCCCCTTCCCGTTCTTGCCGTTGCCCTGCGACTGGTCGGCCTGCGCGCCCGCGTCGGACTGACCGTTGCCGTTCGGCGCGGCGTCATCCTGCTTCGCGAGCCCGGGCGGCCCGCAGTGCGCGTGATTCGCGTCCCCGTTGCCCCAGCCGGGCCGGCACGTGTCTCCCTGCGAAGGCGCCGGAGCGTCGATCTTGGCGGTCAGGCCGGGAGGCCCGCAGTGGGTGTGGTTCCTGTCGCCGAAGCCCCAGCCGGGCCGGCAGCCGTAGCTCACCGTGACCGTGAAGCTGCCCCCGTTGTCCCACAACATCGACACGTCGTCGTTGACCGCGAACACGAGCTCGCCGGTCCCGGACAGGACCTTCGGACCGGAACCGATCTGCACCCACGGACCGTTTCCGACGCGACCGACCAGCCCCCAGGCAGGCGCCCCGGGAAGCGGAAAGCCGCCGAGGAAGACGGTCGTCGTGTCCACCGCCGTGCTCCCGTCCGGCCCGGGACAGTACGCGTCGCCGAACGGGCAGACCGCGCCCGTCGCGGTGACCGTGACGGTCTGGCCCTGCCGGAGCACGAGCCCGGTGCTCACGCCCGGCACGGTTTGGCTGCCGACCGTGTAGACGGACGTCACCGCTGGGTCGGCAGCACCCGCCTGCGCCGCCGCTGTGAGCGCGATCGCCGCGACGGCGACCACGGCGCCCTTGAAGCTCTTCATGTGCTTTCCCCCTCTGGAAGCGCGTCACGAACGCCTCGCGACGTGGTCGAACGATCAGCGCTCTCGGGGGCGGGCGCCATCCCCCTTCAGAGGTGCCGCGAGCGCTCGCTCACGGAGCCTCGAACGTCCGGCAGTACCGTCCCGGCAGGACGCGGCACCGGGTGTAGGCTCGACGAATGGCTACCACACTCACCTGGCTCGGTCACGCTGCGTTCCGTCTCGACACCGAGGCCGGGACGCGCGTCTACCTCGATCCCTTCCTCACCGGCAACCCCAAGTGCCCGGAGAACGAGCAGTCCCCCGAGCGGTGTGACCTCGTCGTCCTCACGCACGGCCACGGCGACCACCTGGGCGACGCGGTGGGGCTCGCCAAGCGTTTCGAGTGCCCCGTCGTCGCTGCCGTCGAGCTGCGCGACTGGCTGAGCGCGAGCCACGGGCTCCCGGAGGACGACTCGCAGAGCCCGAACAAGGGCGGCACCGTCTCGTTCGCCGGCGTGCGCCTGACGATGACGGACGCGAACCACTCGTCGAGCAACTGGGACGACGGCAAGATCGTCTACACGGGCGAGCCGACCGGCATCGTGCTGCGCCAGGACGGCGGGCCGACGATCTACTTCGCCGGCGACACGAACGTGTTCGGCGACATGGCGCTGATCCGCCGACTGTACGCGCCGGACGTCGCGGTGCTGCCGATCGGCGACCACTACACGATGGGCCCGGAGGAGGCCGCGCTCGCCGCCGAGCTGCTCGGCGCACCACGCGTCGTGCCGTGCCACTACGGCACGATGCCGCTCTTGAGCGGCACGCCCGACGCGCTGCGGCCGCTCCTGCCCTCGGGGGTGGAGCTGCTCGACATCGCGCCGGGCGAGAGCCTCACCGTGTAGCGGTCAGCCGCCGAGGGCCGGACGCGGGCCGGGTCGGCGCCTGCGCGCCACCGCGACGCCGAGACCGGCGACGAGCAGGAAGGCGAGTGCCACACCGGCGACGGGCGCCGTCGGGAACGAGCCGCCGCCGTCTCCGATC
>DASSVY010000068.1:0-5984 GCA_035705535.1 Gaiella sp.
GCCTCGACGGTACCGGCCGCCTCGATCGCGACGTCAACGCCTTCCGGGTCGCTCGTGACCGCGCCGAACGAGGAGGCAAGCGCGCGGCGCTCCTCGCGAGAGCCGACCGCCACCGGTCGCGCGCCCGCGTCCGCCACGCACGCGCAGAGCATGAGCCCGATCGGGCCGAGGCCCACGACGGCGACCGTCTGGCCGTGTTCGACGCCCGCCACGTCGATGCCGTGGAGGCAGCACGCCAGGGGCTCGGTCAGCGCCGCGACCTCGGCGGACAGGCCCGGCGGCACGGGGAGGAGGTTTCGCGACGCGATCCGCTTCGGCACGAGGAGCAGCTCCGCGTAGGCGCCGTTCAGCAACGGGAAGAGATGCTCGCAGAGCGTCTCCTGACCACGCCGGCACGCGCCGCAGGCGCCGCACGGCGACGAGTTGGCGGCGACGACCCGCCGTCCGGTCGCGACGTCGATGCCGCAGACCTCATGCCCGAACGGGCTCGGCAGCTCGCCGAGCAGCACCGGGTGTCCGCGGCGGTAGGCCTTGAGGTCGGTGCCGTCGGTCAGCGCGACCTCGACCTCGAGCAGGACGTCGCCCTCCCGGGGAACCGGGTCCGGGACGTCCTCCAGCCGGAGGTCGCCGGGTGCGTGGAGGATCAGCGCCCTCACGGCGTGAAGACGACCTTGGCGGCCTCGCGGCGACGATAGAGCTCGAGTCCCTCCTCGAACCGCTCGAGCGGCAGGACTCTGGGCTCGGGAACCTCGAGGTCGTGGAGCAATGCGACCGCCTCGGGCATGTAAGGCGGGGCTGCCGAGCGGACGCCGACGACCGTCAGCTCGCGGCGGTAGACCGGGTCGAGGGGGAGGTTGCCGGCATCGGCGAAGGCCAGCAGCGTCCCGCCCGGCGTCAGGGCGCCCAGGGCGGTGTCGACGCCGCCGATGGCGCAGAGAACCGCCGCGTCCACGGGACCGTCCGGTTGGCGCCCCGCTCGGCGCGGGTCGGTGTCGACGGCGAACACGTCGTCCCCGCGGCGTTCGAGCACCGCCGCGAACAGCTGCCCGACGAACCCGTTGCCGACGATCAGCACCCGCCCGCGCGGGAGCCGGGCGGCCGCGCGAAGGACACACGCGAGCGGCTCGACGAGCGTGCCGCGCCAGTCCGGCCAGTCCGTGGGGACGTCGACCCAGCTGTCTGCCCGCACGCGCTCCGCGAGCCCACCCGGGCGGATCGTCGGCTCGGGGAACCGCTCGCAGGTGGACTCGTGCCCTGCGAGACAGCGTTCGCATTCGCCGCACGAGGCGTGATGGACGAGCGCCACCCTGCGGCCATCGTCGAGCTCCGCCACGACCTCGTGGCCGAGCACCGTGCCCGCATTGTGTGGCGCGAGCTTCTCGACGTCCGAGCCGCAGAGCCCGCAGGCGACGACCCGCACGAGGCTGCCCTGGCCGTCGGGCTCTGGCACGTCCTCGAGCGACGCCTCTCCTCCCGGGCCGACGACGACGGCGCGCACCGGCGTAGCCTAGGCCGCGCGGGCGCCCCGGCCCCGCGGCGCTACACTTCTCCCTCCGCGGGGCTATAGCTCAGTTGGGAGAGCGCCTGGATCGCACCCAGGAGGTCGGCGGTTCGAGTCCGCCTAGCTCCATCGTCACGACTCGTCCGCAAGATCGCAGTCTTCCGTCGGGCTCTTCCATGGCGTTCGAACGCGAGGTACCCGACAGCGGAGCGTAGGCGCGTTTGGATGACCGGAGCAGACATGTATCGTGCCGCGCCATGGTCAGCAGGTTCGCGCTCGTCGTCGCCGCGGCCGCATCGATTCTCGTCCTCGGGGACGCGCCCTCCTCCCGGGCCGCTCCGTCGAGTGACATCTTCGGGATCACGGGCCTCGGCAGTGGCGCGAACGAGTCGTGGGTCCTCGCTCCTGGAGGAGCCAGGTCGATCGTCGTCTTCCTGCACGAACGCGGCCACCCGATCCCGCAGAAATACCTCGGCTGGCTCGACCATCTCGCGGCGGAGGATTCGGCGGTCGTCTTTCCGCGCTACGAGAGCGCGGCAACCCGGACGCCCGAGCAGATACTGCGCGCCGTTCGGACGGCAGTGACGACCGCCGAGCGCCACCTCGCGGCGCTGCCCGTCACGGGCTTCGGCGGCGGGCCCATCAAGGGTGTCCCGGTGATCATCGTCGGCTACTCGTACGGCGCGACGCTCGCCTTCTACGTCGCGGCGAACAGCGCACGCTGGGGCCTTCCATCGCCGAAGGCGGTCGTCAGCATCTTCCCCCGTCCGGGGCGGTTCCCCGGGATCACATTGCGGCCACTCGCACGTTCGACACGGGTCGTGCTGCAGACCGGCGACGCGGACACGGCGTCCGGCAAGAGTGCCGCAAGTGATCTGTGGCGCGCGATCGAGCGGCACCCTGCCTCTCGAAAACGACTCGTGACAGTGCACAGCGTCGGAGGCTTCCGCGCTGACCACGGCGCGCCCCTGCGGGTTACGAGCGCCGCCCTCAACGCCTTCTGGGAGCCGGTCGACCAAGTCATCTACGACGTGCGCGGCGGCTGAGCGCAGGCGGCGCGGCGCGCCGAGGCTGCACGATGCCTCCCCATCGCGAGGCCCGTGAGAGGGAGTCTTCGACGTAGCACGGGGCCGAAGCGCTCGGAGCGTTCATGAACGCCCGCCAGCGGCGGGCAAATCTCCGTGCCAGACGCAGTAGTCACTCGGGTCGGTGCCATCGCACTCGAGTGTCCCTTTTGCCGCGTCCTCGGTTCCGTCCAGACGCGAGGTGACGATGCACTCGAACCGGGTGCTCGTCTCTTTCGCGCAATGAACCTCCCTGATCTCGAACTCCCTCACTCCCTCCCTTGCGAGCTCGCTCTCGATGATTTCTCGTGTCCTCGCGTCGGGGTCGAAGGCCGCGTCGTCCTCGCTTCGCCACTCGAGGGCGCCGATCAGGAAGGCAATCGCGACGAGCGCAGCGGTCGCGACGACGACCAGCAACTTTGCGCGTACCGACCGTCCCGGGTCGATCGTCGGCTCGTCCACCACGTGTGAGTATTGCGCCGACGCTCGAGTCCCTGTGAGCTGCGACGATCGCGATGCGGGACTCCAGAGCCGTCGATCGGAGACGGACTCACCGCGCGTGCTTGAACTGTCGAGCGGCCCGCGCATACAGTCCTTTCACCGAGCGATGAGCGGACGACGCCTCGCTCGATCTGCAACTGCGGAGGTGCAGCGTGGGCGCGGCTCTGGTCACCCTGGCATGAGCTCGCCGATCGCGATGGAGTCGGTCGAGCACCCGTGCCCCGAGTGTGGCGCCGACAATCCCGAGACCAACCGCTATTGCGGCTCGTGCGGGGCTGCCCTGGCGGCTCCGGCGATCGAGCGCCGGAAGCTGGCGACGCTCGTCTTCTGCGACGTCGCGGGCTCGACGGCCCTCGGCGACAGAACGGATCCGGAGGCGGTGCGGGAGCTGATGCTGTCGTACTTCACGGTTGCGCGCGAGGTCCTCGAGCGGCACGGCGGGACGGTCGAGAAGTTCGTCGGCGACGCGGTCATGGCCGCGTTCGGTGTGCCCGTGGTCCACGAGGACGACGCGTTGCGCGCGTGCCGCGCTGCGCTCGAGATCCAGGCGCGGCTCTCGGCGCGCATGCCCCTGCGGATCGGCGTCAACAGCGGCGAGGTCGTCACGGGCGATGCCACGAGGAGAGAGACGTTCGCGACGGGCGACGCGGTGAACGTCGCGGCGCGTCTCGAGCAGGCGGCGGGGCCGGGGGAGGTGTTGATCGGCGAGCCGACGCTCGCGCTCGTCCGCGATGTCGTCCATGTCGAGGCCGTCGAGCCGCTGAGACTGAAAGGCAAATCCGAGCCGCAGCCTGCTTTCCGCCTGCTTGCGGTCGGCGGGGCGACGACGCGATCGGCCACTCCGCTCATCGGCCGGCTGGGTGAGTTGACGCTGCTCGAGCGCGAGCTCCAGGCCGTGATCGCCGACGGCGGATGCGGGCTGGCGACCGTGCTCGGCGAGCCCGGGGTCGGCAAGTCGCGCCTCGCGGCCGAGCTGATCGAGCGGGTCGGCCCGCGGGCCCGGGTCGTGCAGGGCCGCTGCCTCTCCTATGGCGAAGGGATCACGTACTGGGCGGTCGCGGAGGTCGTGCGCGAGCTGACTGGGATTCGCGACGACGACTCCGCGGAGCAGGTGCGAACGCGGCTGAACACGTTCTGTGCGCGCCTCTCCGACGGCGACGCCGTCGCGGATCAGGTGTCGACGCTGCTCGGTGCCGGCGGGGGCGCGACCACGGCGGAGGAGCTCTCGTGGGCTCTGCGGCGGTTCCTCGCCGCGGCGGCGCGGGACACGCCGTTGGTCGTGGTGGTGGACGACATCCACTGGGCCGAGTCGGCGCTCCTCGAGTTGCTCGCGCGTCTGCCTCAGGCGCTCACGGATGCGCCGGTCCTCGTCGTCTGCCTCTCTCGACCGGAGCTGCTCGACCGCGATCCCGGCTGGCCGGTAACCGTCCGGCTCGAACCGCTTGCCGCCACGGAGGTCGACTCGCTGCTCGAGTGCCTGGACGCACCGGCGAGCATGCGGGTCCGCATCGCGCAGGCTGCTGACGGCAATCCCCTGTTCGCCGAGGAGCTGGTGGGGTGGGTGGACGCGGGCGGCGACCTCGCGGAGATGCCCACGGGTCTCCACGCACTGCTCGGAGCCCGCCTCGACCAGCTCAACCAGACGGCCCGGGATGCACTCGAGCGGGGCGCGATCGAGGGAGAGATCTTCCACTTCGACGCGGTGGTGGAGCTGTCGGACGAGCGCGCGCGCCCGCTGGTCCCCGCCGCGCTCGACGAGCTGACCCGCCGGGAGATGGTCGGTCTCACGGCCGCGGACCTGGCCGGTTCGATGGTCGCGTACAGGTTCAAGCACATCCTCGTCCGTGATGCGGCCTACGCGGCGACGGCGAAGAGGCTGCGCGCCTCGCTGCACGAGCGTTTCGCGGACTGGGTCGAGCGGCGTGCCGGAGACCGGCTCGCCGAGTTCGAGGAGATCGTGGGCTACCACCTCGAGCAGGCCCACCGGTATCAGAGCGAGCTGGGTGCGGCCGACCCCGAGCTCGCCGGACGCGCGGCCGAGCGCCTCGCCGCGGCCGGCCGCCGCGCGCTCTGGCGTGGCGACGAGCGCGCCGCCGCCAACTTGCTCGAGCGTTCACTCACCTTGTCGCGGCCCTTCGGGCTCGACGTGATGCTCGAGCTCGATCTCTCACAGGCGCTCTCGACGGACCCCGCGCGAGCCATGGCGGTCGCCGAGGCGGCGGCGATACGGGCCGCTGCGGCGACCGACGAGACCGGAGCCGCGCTCGCCCATGCGGTGGCGACACAACACGGGCTGCAGTGCAGCGTCAACTCGTTGGACGACCTCGAGACGAGCGTCCGGGCTGCACGCCCACTGGTCGAGGCGAACGGCGACGACGCTGCGCTCGCGACGCTCTTCTGGCTGATCGGCCCGGCCGTCGCGAACATCCGCGGGCGATACGAGGAGTGGACGTCGGCCGCCGAGCGAGGGCTCGAGCACACACAGCGGGCCGGGCACCAGCAGCGCGGCGGCGACCGATTCCGCATCGCCACCGCACTCGCGGTGGGGCCGCGACCCGCGGACGAGGCGCTGCGCACGCTGGACTCCTGGTTGGCGAACACGCACGAGCCTTGGGCCTACCTTCGCCGCGCGGAGCTCCTCGCCATGCTGGAGCGCTTCGACGAGGCATGGCTCGCCGCGGGGCAGTCGCGCGAGCTGTTCAGAGAGCGGGGAGCGGAGTGGGGCGACTACGCGCTGGCGGTCGTCGCGGCGCTGGAGGGCGACCACGACACGGCGTGCCGCCACTGGCAACTCGTGTGCGACTGGCTGGAGGCGACGAGCCAAAACGCGTTTCTCGCCTCCCATGCGGCCCTGCTCGGGCTCGAGCTCTGCAGGCTGGGACGCCTCGAGGAGGCGGAGGCGTGCGCGCGGCGGAGCC
>DASSVY010000069.1:0-3174 GCA_035705535.1 Gaiella sp.
GCCGACGCGCCCTCGTCCGAGCGGATCAGCGAGGCGACGCCGAAGCCCATCCCTGCGAACGCGGCGACGCCGATGAGGAGCACGAGGACGAGCCCCATCCACGTGGCGGGCGCGTCTGCATCGAACAGGACGAAGCCGAGCAGGATCGTGACCGCCATCTGCAGCAGGAACACCACGAGGGTCGAGAGGACGACCGCGAGGAGGTACGTCCAGGCGGGAAGCGGCGTCGCGCGGAGCCGTTTCAGCAGGCCGGACTCGCGGCGGACGACGAGTGAGATCGCAAGCCCCGCGAGCGCGGTGTTGGCGCAGCCGTAGCCGAGCATCCCGACGAGGAGGACGTCGACCGCTCGCTCGCCGTCGATCGTGTCGCTGTAGACCGACCCGAGCAGCAGGAACAGCATCGGCGGAAACACGAAGACGAACACCGCCGCCTCGCGGTTCCGCCAGAAGAGCACCTGCTGCATCCGGACCTCGTGACGGAGCAGGGCGAGCGTCCGCCCGAGACCGATACCCGAGCCGGCGCCGCCGGCGCTGCGTCCCTCGACATGCGACGAGCTCATTCGGACCGCTCCTCGTCGACGAGCCCGAGGTAGACGTCCTCGAGCGTGGGGCGGCGGACCTCGAGCCCTTCCAGCTCGCGACCCTCGGCGAGCGCTGCCGCCGTCAGCTCCGCGAGGACACGGGTCGGCTCGGCGGTGGTGACGACGACGTCCTCTCCATTCGCCCGGTAGCGAACCTCGACGTCCGGGGTGACGCCGATCAGCTCCTGCGGCGTCCCGATCCGCACGACCTCCCCTTCGCGGATCACCGCGACGCGGTCGGCGAGCTGCTGCGCCTCGTCGAGGTAGTGCGTCGTCAGCACGATGGTCTTCCCGAGCGCGCGTAGCGAACGGACCAGCTCCCACGCGGTGCGGCGCGCGGTCGGGTCGAAGCCGGTGGTGGGCTCGTCGAGGAACACGAGCTCGGGGTCGCCGATCAGCGCGACGCCGAGGTCGAGCCGCCGCTTCTGACCGCCTGACAGCGTCTTCACCTGGGCGCCCGCCTTCTCGGTGAGGCCGACGAGCTCGATCACCTCGTCGACGGCCCGGGGGCGTGCGTAGTAGCCGGCGAACATCGAGTGCACCTCGCCGACCGTGAGCAGCGCGGGCAGGTCGGAGTGCTGGAGCACGACCCCGATCCGCGCGCGGTGCGCCGGGTCGGCGTGCCACGGGTCGACGCCGAGCACCTCGACCTCGCCCCCGTCTCGCTCCCGGTAGCCCTCGAGGATCTCGACGGTCGTCGTCTTCCCCGCGCCGTTCGGCCCGAGGAGCCCGAAGACCTCGCCCGGCTGGACGTCGAAGTCGATTCCGCGAACGGCCTCGTGCGCGCCGTACGACTTGCGCAGCGAGCGCACGCGGATCGCAGGGGCCTGGGCGCTCACGCGCGTCCCTGGCCGGCCGCCGCTCCCGCCGGGCGGAGCCCGGCTCCGCGACGCCCCAGGAACGCGCGGGGGTAGAGGCTTGACACTGGAGGTCTCATAAGTCGAGGTCGAGCGGGAACGTGTCGCCGACCTGGAAGCCGGGATCGTGGCCCGTGACCGCCAGCATGATCCCCGAGCAGTCGGGCTGATGGCAGACCGCCGCCACCGGGCCGGCGAGGCCGTCGACGGCCGTCCGCAGCGAGTCCTCCGTCGCGCCCGGGGCGAGCTCCTCGCGGACGAGCACGTCGCAGCCGAGCCGCTCGGCGACCGGCTCCGCGGTCTGGCGGGCGCGGGTCAGCGGGCTCGTGACGACGACGCGCGGAGGCTCGTCGAGCGACGCGAGCCGCTCTGCGAGGAGCGTTGCGCCGTCCCGGCCCGCCCGCGTCAGCTCGCGAAGCTCGTCGGGCTCGCCGGGCTGAGCCTCGGCGTGGCGACAGAGGTGGATGCGCATCCGTCGCCGAGCATAGTCGCAGTCCGTTGCGGCGCTGCCGGACGCCCGCAGCCTGCTGCTACAACGTCCTGATGGAGGACCGGACGCTCGGCCGCTCGGCGTTCCTGGGGCTCGTCGGCGCGGGTGTCGCAGGGCTGTTTCTCGGCCGTGACGCGCTCGGGCTCCTCGGCAAGGTCGTGCCGAACGGCGTCGAGTCGATCGTGCCGACCGGCGGGTGGCGGATCTACACGATCGGCAGCTCGATCCCGCGGCTCGACCCGAAGACGTACCGCCTCACGATCGGCGGCGCGGTGGAGCGGCCGGTGACGTACACGCTCGCCGACCTGCGCTCACTCCCGCGGGCCGAGCAGGTGTCCGACTTCCACTGCGTCACCGGCTGGCGGGTGGAGGACGTCCACTGGGGCGGCGTGCGGCTGCGCGACGTGCTTGCCGAGGCCGGCCTCCGGCCCAGCGCGAAGACGCTCCGGTTCGTCTCCGCCGAGGTCCCGTACGACGACACGCTCACGCTGCCACAGGCGTTCGGACGCGACGTGCTGCTCGCGCTCGACATGGACGGCGAGCCGCTCTCGCACGGGCACGGCTATCCCGCGCGGGTCGTGATGCCGCGGATGTACGGCTACAAGAGCGTGAAGTGGGTCACGCGGATCGAGGCACGGACGACGTACACCGACCTCGGCTACTGGGAGCAGAACGGGTACGACAAGGACGCGTGGATCGGCGCGTCAAACGGCTTTTAACTGCCGTGCCGCGCATGATCCGGCGCTTCGGTCGCACCGAGCGAGCACTCCACTGGGTGCACGCGACCGGGTTCTTCGCGATGCTCGCGACGGGCCTCGTCCTGTACCTCCCCGCGCTCTCGGAGCTCGTCGCCCGTCGGAACGTCGTGAAGAACGTCCATATCTTCTCGGCGGTCGCCTGGGCGCTCGCGATCGTGCTCGTCGTGGCCCTCGGCGACCGGCGCCGCCTGGCCGCCGACTGGCGCGAGATCGAGACCCTCGACCGGGACGACCGGAGCTGGCTGCTCGGCCGGCCCGCCCCGCAGGGCCGGTTCAACGCAGGGCAGAAGGTCAACGCGATCGTCACCGCCGCGTTCGCGATCCTGTTCGCGATCTCCGGCTTCTTCCTCTGGCTCGGCGAACGCGACCACCGCTATCTGTTCGACGGCACGGGCACGGTGCACGACGCGCTGACGCTGATCTCCGTCGGTCTCGTCTCGGGCCACCTCTACCTCGCGCTGATCCATCCGCAGACACGTCACGCGCTC
>DASSVY010000070.1:0-3487 GCA_035705535.1 Gaiella sp.
TCATCGGCCGAAGGTCGGCCGATGAGCTGGCTCCACACCTTCGCGATCGCGGTCGCCGCGATCACGCTCGCCTACTTCGCGGCGCTCAACGTCGTCTACCTCGCGTTCACGGCGATCGCCTGGCGTGACCTGAACCGGCACCTTCGCGCGCGCGGCCACGCGCCTGACGACGAGATCTTCTCGTCGCCGGTGACGCCGCCCGTCTCGGTGCTTGTGCCGGCCTTCGACGAGGAGCTGACGATCGTCGAGAGCGTCCGCTCGCTGCTCGCGCTGCGGTACCCGCTGCACGAGGTGATCGTCGTCAACGACGGCTCGAGCGACGCGACGCTGGAGCGCCTCCGCGAGGCGTTCGACCTCGTGCCGGTGCGCAAGGCGCTCCGCGTCCTACTCCCGACGGCGCCCATCCGCGGCGTCTACGTCTCGCGGCGGCACCATCACCTGTGGGTCGTCGACAAGGAGAACGGCGGCAAGGCGGACGCGCTGAACGCCGCGGTGAACGCGTCGCGCTACCCGTACGTGCTCGCGATCGACGCCGACGCGATCCTCGAGGAGGACTCGCTCCTGCGGGTCGTCAGGCCGGTCGTCGCCGAGCCTGACGTCGTCGTCGCGACGGGCGGGATCGTGCGCATCGCCAACGGTTGCCGGATCGATCACGGCCGCGTCTACGACGTCCGCCTGCCCCAGAGCCGGCTGGCGACGCTGCAGGTGCTCGAGTACTTCCGCGCCTTCCTGATCGGCCGTGTCGGGTGGAGCCGGATGAACGCGCTATTGATCATCTCCGGTGCGTTCGGGCTCTTCCGGCGCTCGCTCGTGGAGACCGTCGGCGGATACTCGAGCGACACCGTCGGCGAGGACATCGAGCTGGTCGTCAGGCTCCACCGGCACCTCCGCGAGCGCGGCGAGCGCTACCGCATCGAGTTCGTCCCCGACCCGGTCTGCTGGACCGAGGCGCCCGAGACGATGGGCCAGCTCTCGCGCCAGCGGCGGCGCTGGCACCGCGGGCTCGGCGAGACGCTCTGGCGTCACCGCCGCGTCGCGGCCAACGGCCGCTACGGGACGCTCGGCTGGGCGGCGGTGCCGTACTTCCTCCTCTTCGAGTTCCTCGGCCCGCTGGTCGAGGTGCTCGGTGTGCCGGCGATCCTCCTCTGGTGGCTCGCGGGCGGGCTCTCGGGCGTCTTCCTCGTCGGCTTCCTCGTCGTCGCGATCCTGCTCGGCGTCCTGCTCAGCCTCGCCGCGCTGACGCTCGAGGAGCACAGCTTCCGGCGGCATCGGGAAGGACGTGAGATCGCCCGGCTGATCGGGTTCTCGTTCGTCGAGAACGTCGGCTACCGCCAGATCGTCGCGTTCTGGCGGTTCCTCGGCTTCTTCGACCTCGTGCGCGGTCGCCGCGACTGGGGCGAGATGCGCCGGAAGGGCTTCTCGACGATGCCCGAGGCACCCCTTCCGCCTGTCTGACCCAACAGGAGCACCGCGGGGTAAGGAACCCGCCGGACCGGGTACTAATCCTTCATGGCACCCGAATCCGACACCATCGTCGTCGTGGGCGGCGGCCTCGCGGCCGCCCGGTTCGCGACCGAGTACCGTGCGGCCGGCGGCGAGGCGCCGGTCACGATCCTGTCCTCAGAGGAGGACCCCCCGTACCACCGGCCGCCGCTGACGAAGGGCTTCCTCCGCGGCGAGGTCGAGCGGGACGGAACCTACGTGCGCCCCGCCGAGGAGTACGAGGACGAGGTCGTCGAGCTCCGACTCGGGGTGACCGTCGAGCGGATCGACCCCGAGAAGCACGTCGTCGCGCTCGACGGCGGCGACGAGGTGCCCTACGCGACCCTCGTCCTCGCGACCGGCGCGCGGCCGAGGCCACTCCCCTTGCCGGGCGCGGACCTCGTCGGCGTCCACACGTACCGCTTCCTCCCCGACGCCGCCACCGTGCGCACCGCCGCGGAGGATGCCCACTCGGCGATCGTCGTCGGCGGCAGCTTCATCGGAGCCGAGTCCGCCGCGTCGCTCCGGCTGCGCGGACTCGACGT
Organism: Gaiella sp.; assembly: GCA_035705535.1. GTDB lineage: Bacteria > Actinomycetota > Thermoleophilia > Gaiellales > Gaiellaceae > Gaiella. The sequence goes on from DASSVY010000070.1 coordinate 2,028, forward strand.
CACGATCATCGAGATGGGGCCGCTCCTGATGCCGCAGCTCGGCTCGGCTGCGCTGTCGGACGAGCTCGCCGACTTCTACCGCGAGCAGGGCGTCGAGGTGCTGCTGGAGACCGAGCTCGCCGAGCTGACCGGCAACGGGAAGCTCCTCACAGGCGCGCGCACGAAGGACGGCACGACGGTCGAGGGGTACCTGGCGATCGTCGGCATCGGCGTCGTCCCCAACGTCGAGCTCGCGAAGGACGCCGGCGCGGAGGTCGACAACGGGATCGTCGTCGACGAGCGCTTCCGCACGTCGCTTGCGGACGTCTACGCGATCGGCGACGTGGCGCGCTATCCCGACCCCACGTCCGGGCGTCTCCGGCGGATCGAGCACTGGTCGAGCGCGAACGCGCAGGGCGGCCATTTCGGGCGGCAGCTTGCAGGCGCGCGCGCCGCATACGACGAGCTGCCGGTGTTCTTCACGCAGCTCTTCGACAAGAAGTTCCAGGTGCTGGGCGACCCGGAGTCGGCGACGGAGTCGATCGTGCGCGGCTCGCTCGCCGACGGACGCCTCGTCGGCTTCCACCTCACGGGAGAGGGACAGCTCGTCGGAGCCGTCGTCCACGGCGAGTCCGCCGACCTCGTCGAGGAGCTGAAGACCGTGGTTCGCGAGCGCCCCATGATCGACGATCCGGTGCGGCTCGCGGACGAGAACGTGCGACCGGCGGAGGCAGTCGGCGCCTGAGACGCGCCTCCTGCGTAGTGTTGACTCGGTGAGCCGGGCGACGGACCCTGCGCAGCTGACGATCGACACGATCCGCGTCCTCGCGATGGACTCGGTGCAGAAGGCGAACGCCGGCCACCCTGGCACGGCGATGGCGCTCGCCCCCGTGGCGTACCTCCTCTACGCCGAGGAGATGCGCCACGACCCGGCCGCGCCGGAGTGGCCGGGGCGCGACCGGTTCGTGCTCTCCGCCGGGCACGCCTGCATTCTCCAGTACGCCTCGCTCCACCTCTGCGGCTACGACCTCACGCTCGACGACCTGAAGCAGTTCCGCCAGTGGGGCTCACGCACGCCCGGGCATCCTGAGCTGCATCACACGCCCGGCGTCGAGACGACCACCGGGCCGCTCGGACAGGGAGTGGGCAACGCGATCGGCATGGCCCTCGCACAGCGCTTCCTCGCCGATCGATGGAACCGGCCGCGCCACCCGATCGTCGACTCGTGGGTCTACGGGATCTGCTCCGACGGCGACCTGATGGAAGGCGTCTCGCAGGAGGCCGCGTCGATCGCGGGCCAGCACGGCCTCGGCCGACTCGTGTTCGTCTACGACGACAACCACATCACGATCGACGGGACGACCGCCTTGAGCTTCGACCGGGAGGACACCGGCGCCCGCTTCGAGGCGAACGGCTGGCAGGTGCAGCACGTCGCCGACCCGAACGACCTCGGCGCGCTGCGGGCCGCGTTCGCGGAGGCC
>DASSVY010000071.1:0-9997 GCA_035705535.1 Gaiella sp.
ACGAGCGCGCGAGTGTCGTCCTCGTCGTCGACATCTCCGGCTCGATGCGAGCGCAGGACGTGCAGCCGACGCGACTGGCCGCCGCGAAGCAGGCGATGCTGACCTTTCTCTCGCACGCGCCGAGCACCCTCCGGGTGGGGATCGTGGCGTTCTCCAACGAGCCGCAGGTGATCGTCACGCCAACCCTCGATCGTGACGAGCTCAGGCAGGGGATCCACTTCCTCGAGCCCGCGTTCGGCACGGCGCTGGGCGACGCGCTCGCGCGCTCCGTCGAGCTCGCGCGCACGACGACGGCGACCCCGCGACAGGGGCAGGGCCAGGCACAGGCACCCCAGCAGGACCAGACGGCGAACGCCCCGGTGAAGGACGAGAAGGGGCGAGCGCTCGCCTCGATCCTGCTCCTTTCCGACGGGTTCCAGACCCGGGGCCTCCTGAGCCCGGGGCAGGGCGCAGAGCGGGCGCGCTCCGCGGGGATCCCGGTGTTCACGATCGCGCTCGGCACCGAGGGCGGCACGATCGTCGACCGCGAGCAGGTGATTCCCGTGCCGCCCGACCGCGAGACGCTCGCCGCGATCGCGGAGTACACCGGCGGGGAGGCGTTCGACGCCGAGACGGCGGGCAAGCTGAAGGACGTGTACCAGGGGCTCGGCTCGCGCGTCGGTCGCCGGTCGAAGCCGCGCGAGGTGACGTCGGCGTTCGTCGCCGCGGGGGCGCTCCTCCTCGTCGGCGCCGCCGGCGCTGCGATGCTCTTCGCGCCAAGGCTGCCCTAGAGCACCCACTAGGATCCTCCGCCAATGCTCCTCTCCGTCAGAGAGGTCACGCTGCGCTTCGGCGGCATCGTCGCGCTGGACGCAGTGTCCTTCGACGTCGCAAAGGGAACGGTCTCCGGCCTGATCGGGCCGAACGGCGCGGGCAAGACGACGGTGTTCAACGTGATCACCCGGCTCTACGCGCCCGATGCGGGGGCGGTCGAGCTCGACGGAGAGGACCTCCTGCGCACGCCGCCGCACGGGATCGTCCGCCGCGGGATCGCGCGGACCTTCCAGAACATCAACCTTTTCCGCACGATGAGCGTCCTCGAGAACGTCCTCGTCGGCGGTCACGTGCTCGGCCGCGAGGTGGGGGAGCGCGACGCGCTCGAGGCGCTCGACGTCGTCGGCCTCACGAGCGTGGCCGCGCGGCCGGCGGCCGCCCTGCCGTACGGCACGCAGAAGCGCGTCGAGATCGCGCGCGCGCTGATGGCGCGCCCCACGTTGCTGCTGCTCGACGAGCCCGCGGGCGGGCTCAACCACGAAGAGGTCGAGGAGCTCGGGAGCTTCGTGCTGCGCCTGCGGGACGACCACGACCTGACGGTCCTCCTCGTCGAGCACCACATGGGGCTCGTGATGCGGATCTCGGACGCCGTCACCGTGCTGAGCTTCGGCCGCACGATCGCGTCCGGTCCGCCGGCGCAGGTGCAGGCCGACCCGGCCGTGATCGAGGCGTACCTGGGGGCGGAGTCGTGAGCGCGCTGCTCGAGCTGCACGAGGTCGAGGCGCGGTACGGGCCCGTCCAGGCGCTGCACGGGATCACGCTCGAGGTCGCCGAGGGCGAGGTCGTCGCGGTGCTCGGGGCCAACGGCGCCGGCAAGACCACGACCCTCCGTGCGATCTCGGGGACGGTGCGCCGCTCGGGCCGGATCGTGTTCGGCGGCAAGCCGCTCCGCGGCGGGCCCGAGGCGGTCGCCCACGCCGGGATCGCGCACGTGCCGGAGGGGCGCGGGACGTTCACCGAGCTGACCGTCCTCGAGAACCTCAGGCTCGGCGCCTACACGCGTCGCGAGCGCAGCGTGAAGGCCGACGTCGACCGGGTCGCGCAGTGGTTCCCCTGGATCAACGAGCGGTCGGGCCAGCAGGCGGGAACCCTCTCCGGCGGCGAGCAGCAGATGCTCGCCGTCGCGCGGGCGCTGATGGCGCGGCCGAAGCTGCTGCTCCTCGACGAGCCGTCGCTGGGCCTCGCGCCGATGATCGTGCGGGAGATCTTCCGGATCGTCCGCGAGCTCAACGAGCGCGAGGGCCTGACGGTGCTCGTCGTCGAGCAGGACGCCCGGATCGCGCTGCGGACGGCGGCCCGCGCGTACGTGCTCGAGGTCGGCCGGGTCGCGGTCGCGGGCACGAGCGACGAGCTCCAGGAGAACGAGTCGGTCAGACGGAGCTATCTCGGGTACTAGATGATCGATTCCAGGATCTCGCGTGCCCGGCTGCCCTATCTGGCGCGTCTGGGTCGCTTCCGCACCGTCTCCGCGTCCTCCGGCCGCTGCGCCGGAGCGTCCGCTTCGCGCGGCGAGCCCGTCACCGTTACTGCCGGTAGCGGCAACGGTCTCGCCGCGCGCGCCAGAGCGGCCGGCTCGTGCCCGGAAGCAGGCGATCTCCTGGAATCAATCATCTGATGGCCGACTTCATGCAGCAGGTCGTCGCGGGGCTCGCATCGGGATCGATCTATGCGGCGCTCGCCCTCGCGCTCGTCCTCATCCACCGCGCGACCGGCGTCATCAACTTCGCGCAGGGCGAGATGGCGACCTTCTCGACCTACATCGCCTGGACGCTCACGACGAACCACGGCTGGGCGTACTGGCCGGCGTTCGCGGTCACGCTCGGGGTCTCGTTCCTCGGCGGCGCCGCGATCCACCAGACGATCATCCGGCCGAACGAGAAGGGCTCCCTGCTCCGGGTCGTGATCGTCACGATCGGCCTGCTGATCCTGTTCAACGGGCTCGTCACGTGGATCTGGGGCGGCGAGGTGCGGGCCGTGCAGAGCCCGTTCCCCGCGGGCACGACCGAGATCGCGGGTGTCGCGATCACGACCGCGGACATCGGGACGATCGCGGTGGTGGTCGGAACCGTCGCCGCGCTGTGGGCGCTGTTCCAGTACACGAAGCTCGGGCTCGCGATGCGGGCGGCCGCCGTGAACCCGGCGGAGGCGCGTCTCGTCGGGGTGCGGGTGACGTGGATGCTCTCGCTGGGCTGGGGCCTCGCGGCCGTGCTCGGCGCGGTCGCGGGGATGCTCGCCGCCCCGAGCGTGTTCCTCGACCCGAATCTCATGGCGGCGCTCCTGATCTACGCGTTCGCGGCGGCCGTACTCGGCGGGATCGACTCGCCGGTCGGCGCGGTCGTCGGCGGGTTGACGCTCGGCGTCGGCCTCAACCTGATCGGCACGTACGTCGACTTCGTCGGGGCCGACCTGCGGCTGCCCGTCGCGCTGCTCGTGATCCTCGTCGTCCTGCTCGTGAAGCCGACGGGGATCTTCGGCAAGGCGGAGGTCCGGCGGGTATGACGCGCGCGAGGGCGTTCGTCCCGGTCCTGGCCTTCGTCGTCCTCGCGATCGTCGTCGCGGTCGTTCCGGCGTTCGTCTCGGCGTTTCGCGCGCAGCAGTTCGCGTACGTCGCGATCTACCTGATCGCGATCATCGGCCTCAATGTCCTGACCGGCTACACGGGCCAGATCTCGCTCGGCCACGGCGCGTTCATGGCGATCGGCGGCTACACGACGGCAATCCTGATGGCGAACCACGGGGTCAAGGACATCTGGACGATCCCGCTCGCGGGTCTCGTCGCGGGAGCCGCCGGCTTTCTGTTCGGGATCCCGGCGCTGCGGCTGTCCGGGCTCTACCTCGCCCTGGCGACGTTCGCGATCGCCGTCTCGATGCCGGCGGTGATCAAGCGCTTCGAGGGCTTCACCGGCGGCGGCACGGGCATCAACCTGTTCGGGATTCCCGAGCTGACGGCGTCGCTCACGCCGGTCTCGATTCTCGGCCGCGAGCTCTCGTTCAACGACTGGCTCTACTACCTCTGCTGGTCGATCGCGCTCGTCGGGTACGTGGTCGCATGGCTCTTGCTCCGCGGTCGCGCCGGACGGGCCCTGCGTGCGGTACGGGACAGCGAGACCGCGGCGCAGTCGTCGGGTGTGAGCCTGCCGCGGTACAAGACGCTCGCCTTCGGCGTGAGCGCCGCCTATGCGGGCGTCGCAGGCTCGCTGTTCGCGATCGCGACGACGTACGTGAACCCGGACACGTTCCCGGTCGCGCTCTCGATCCTGTTGCTCGTGGGCGTCGTCGTCGGCGGCCTCGGGTCGCTCGTCGGGCTGATCGCCGGGGCGATCTTCATCCAGTTCCTCCCGATCTGGTCGCAGGCGGTGTCGAAGTCGCCCGGCGCGCCGTCCGTCGTCTCCGGCGCCCTCCTGATCGCGCTGATGTTCGTGCTGCCGATGGGCGTCGCGGGGCTCGTGGAGCGTCTCAGACTCCTAACACGTCGTGTCTACCATCGCTCGAGCTCCTAGCGGCGCCGCAGGCACCCGGCTCGTACGGACCTCACGCGATGACACGAAAGCTCTTCCTCACGCTGCTCGCGCTCACTGTCGCGCTCGCGCTCGGCACGACGGCCGCGCTTGCTGCGACCTCCGGGTCGACCGGTGACCCGGGCGTCACGTCGAGCACGATCCTGCTCGGGGGGACCGCGCCGCTGACGGGCTCGCAGTCGGGGTACGCTGCCGTCGCGCGCGGCGCGAAGGCGTACTTCGACTACGTCGACTCGAGGGGCGGCGTCAACGGGCGCCGCATCGACTACACCGTCCTCGACGATCTCTCGGACCCGACGCAGACGGCCCAGCTGACGAAGCGGCTCGTCGAGAAGGACGGGGTCTTCGCGGTGTTCAACACGTTCGGGACCGACCAGAACCTCGCGGTCCGCGACTACCTCAACCAGAAGAAGGTGCCGCAGCTCTTCGCGGCGTCCGGCGCGACGGCGCTCGGCTCCGACGCCGCGCAGTACCCGTACACGATCGGCCTCCGGCCGACGTTCACCGCCGAGGCGTGGGTGCTCGGCCAGTACCTCGCCCGCACGCAGGGCGCCGCCCGGGTCGGCGTCCTGTACGAGAACTCGAGCGCCGGGCAGGAGCTGCTCAGCGGCCTGCGCCGTGGAGTCCTTCGCTCGAAGGTGAAGCTCGTCTCGACCCAGGGCTACGAGGTCGGCGCGACCGACGTCCAGGCGCAGGTCGCGCGCCTGCGCGTTTCCGGTGCGAACGTCTTCGCCGTGCTCGCGAGCCCGAAGCAGACGGCCGAGGCGCTCAAGTACGCGAACCGGCTTGGCTGGAAGCCGAAGCTCACCATCGGCAGCTCCGCCTCCTCTTCCGCGACGCTCGTCGGCTCTGCGTCGGAGAAGGGCGCGAACCGCGTCGTCAAGGGGATGGTCTCGATCGCGTACCTGAAGGACCCGACCGATCCCCGCTGGACGAAGGACGCCTCGATGAAGCTCTATCGCAAGGTGCTGGCCCGCTACGCCCCGGGCGCCGACCCGAACGACGTCTACCACGTGTACGGGATGGCGGCCGCGTGGACGGCGGTCGAGGCGATCCGCAGGGCCGGATCCGACCTGACGCGCGACCGGCTCGTCCAGATCGTCGGGTCGCTCAACCTCCAGGGGAACCCCTTCCTCCAGCCCGGCATCTCGCTGCGCACCGGCCCGGGCGACCACTTCCCAATCGACCAGATGCTCCTGCAGCGCTGGCAGAAGAACGGCTGGCGAAGCTTCGGCGGCCTCTGGGCCTACCGCGGCGGCTGAGCCGACGGATCCTTCGGCTGCGCGGGAGGGTCCTGGTGCACGAAGAGCCCGAGGACGGCGCGCTTCACCTGCACGAGGAGCGGCTCCGGCGGCCCCTCGCTCGGGGCCGACCAGGCGGCGGCCACCTCCGCCCCGAGCAGCACCGCCGACGCATAGAGGTACACGGAGTAGAGGAACACGAGCACGACGGTGATCGACCCGTAGATCACCGACAGGTCGGAGACGTTCTGCAGGACGAGTGCCGACGCGGCCGAGATCGCGAGGAGGAGGATCCCCGTGACGATGCCGCCCGCGACCGCGTCGCCGAACCGGAGCCGGCGCGCCGGCACGAAGCGGTACAGCAGCATCACGACGACCGTCGTGACAACGAGCGGCACGGCGACCCCGGCCAGCTCGCCGAACACGCCGTTCTCGAGACCGACGTCCTCGGCGAAGCCGCTGACGAACCGCGTCACGACCTGCGCGACGACGGTGAGCGCGAGCGCGACGATCAGGAGCGCGCCCGCGCCGGCGACGAGGACGAGGTCGACCAGCTTCGCGCGGACCGCCGGGCGTCGCCGCTCCACCTGCAGCGCTGCCTCGAGGCCCGTCCGGAGCGCGGCCATCATCCCGGTCGCGGCCCAGACGAAGACGAGCAACGAGAACACGCCGAGCGCGCTCGTCGGGCTGGCGAGCTTCGTGATCGCCGCCTCGACCGACCTCGAGCCCTGGTCGGACACGGGTAGCCAGCCGACGATCCAGTTGATCACCTGCTGGCGCCGGACGTCGTTGCGGAGCACGACCCCGGCGATCGAGACGAGCACGATCGAGAGCGGCGCGAGCGAGAACAGCACGCGGTACGCGATGCCCGCCGCGTGCTGGGGGAGGCGGTGGCGGAAGTAGCCGTCGAGCGCGGCGGGCACCACGCGGAAGAGGTTGCGCAGGATGTCGAGCGGCCAGCGCGTCAGCCGCGAGATGCGGGAGGGGTGGTGCACGACCGTCGGCTGGTCCATCCCTCCGAGTATGCTGGCCTCTCCGGCGCGAGGAGACCGCCCGGCGACAACCAACGCCGATGGCCGATCTCGCGGAGCTTCTCTCCACGCCTCTCGACGACCTCATGGTCGAGGCTCGGGTGCTGCGCGCGCGGGGGACGGGCACGCGCATCACGTACTCGCCGAAGGTGTTCGTTCCGCTGACGACGCTGTGCCGTGACGTCTGTGGGTACTGCACGTTCGCGCGCCCGCCGCGGCGCGGCGAGCGAGCCTACCTGCGCGAGGACGAGGTGCTCGCGATTGCGCGGGCCGGCGCCGAGGCGGGCTGCACGGAGGCGCTCTTCACGCTCGGCGACCGGCCGGAGGCCCGCTACCGCGTCGCGCGAGAGGAGCTCGCGAGCCTCGGCTGCGAGACCACGCTCGAGTACCTCGCCCGCTGCGCCCGTCTCGTCATCGAGGAGACCGGGCTCCTGCCGCATCTGAACCCGGGCGTCATGTCGCGCGAGGAGCTGGGGGCGCTGCGGCCGGTGGCCGCCTCGATGGGGATCATGCTGGAGACGACGGCCGAGCGGCTCGCCGCACACGGCGGCCCCCACTGGGCATCGCCCGACAAGGACCCGCGACGCCGCCTCGAGACGATGCGGCTCGCGGGCGAGCTGTCGATTCCGTTCACGAGTGGGATCCTGATCGGGATCGGCGAGACCCGCGAAGAGCGGCTCGACGCGCTCCTTGCGCTGCGCTCGCTCGCGGAGGAGCAGGGACACCTGCGCGAGGTGATCGTCCAGAACTTCCGCGCGAAGCCTGGGACCCGGATGGCCGAGCACCCCGATGCACCCTTCGGGGAGCAGCTGTGGTCGATCGCCGTCGCGCGGATCGTGCTGGGCCCCGACGTGCATGTGCAGGCGCCGCCGAACCTTGCGTTCGACGACTTCCCGCTCCTGCTCGACGCCGGGATCGACGACTGGGGCGGCGTCTCGCCGGTCACCGCGGACCATGTCAATCCCGAGGCGCCGTGGCCCCACGTGGAGCGACTCCGCGAGGCGTGCCGCTCTCGCGGGCTCGAGCTCGCGCCGAGGCTCCCGCTCTACCCGGAGCACGTCCTCGACCTCGAGCGTTGGGCCGACCCGGGGGTGGCGCCGGCGATCCGCCGGGCGGCCGACGCCCACGGGCTCGCCCGCGAGGACCGTTGGGCCCCCGGCGAGCCGGGCTCTGTGCCGTTCCTCGTCCGGCGTGACCCTGCTCCGGTCGGCCTCGCGGGCGAGGAGCTGGGGGAGGAGGAGCTCGTGCGCCTCTTCGCCGCCCGCGGTCGGGAGCGCGAGCGCGTGCTCGCGTCGGCCGACCGGCTGCGGCGCGAGGTTTCCGGCGACGACGTGACGTACGTCGTCACGCGAAACATCCAGTACACGAACGTCTGCTACTTCCGCTGCGGCTTCTGCGCGTTCTCGAAGGGCAAGCTCGCAGCGAACCTCCGCGGGCCGGCCTACCTCGTGCCCGACGAGGAGATCGTCCGGCGTGTGCAGGAGGCATGGGAGCGAGGGGCGACCGAGGTCTGCCTGCAGGGCGGGATCCATCCGTCCTTCACCGGCGACTACTACGCAGGCGTCGTCCGCCTGATCAAAGACGCGGTCCCCGGGATCCACGTCCATGCGTTCTCGGCGCTCGAGGTCTGGCAGGGCGCGGCGACGCTCGGTCTCGACCTCGGGACGTACCTCGCGCGTCTCCGCGACCTCGGGCTCGGGTCACTCCCAGGGACCGCCGCGGAGATCCTCGACGACGAGGTCCGCGCGGTGATCTGCCCCGACAAGGTGACGACCGCGCAGTGGCTCGACGTGCACGCGGCGGCACATCGGGCCGGACTCCGCTCCAACGTGACGATCATGTTCGGCCACGTCGAGCGGCCGGTGCACTGGGCGCGCCATCTGCTGCGCGCGCGGGAGCAGCAGGCGCTGACGGGCGGCTTCACTGAGTTCGTGCCGCTGCCGTTCGTCCCGATGGAGGCGCCGATCTTCCTCCAGGGCCGCGCGCGGCGCGGACCGACGTTCGGCGAGGCCCTGCTGCTCCACGCCGTCGCGCGGCTGGCGCTCCATCCGCTGATCACGAACGTGCAGGCGAGCTGGGTCAAGCTCGGGCCCGACGGCGTCCGGCAGGCGCTGGCGGCCGGCGTCAACGACCTCGGGGGCACCCTGATGAACGAGTCGATCTCGCGCGCCGCCGGATCGGAGTGGGGGCAGGAGCTCCCGCCCGAGGAGATGGAAGCGCTCATCCGCTCGGCGGGGCGGACGCCGCGGCAGCGCACCACGACATACGGTGAGCCGCCGGCGGAGCAGCGGCGGCGCTCGTTCGCCGCGGCGCCGCTCGCGGCGCCGGTCAATCCCCCGGTGCGGGATGCGAACCTGCGGCGGCCGTCGCGGCTCCTTAGGCCCGCCGCGCTCGCGGGCTGACTCCGCTCAGGTCGAACGCCGGCGACGGATCGCGTCGGCGGCGAACCCGGGGACCCGGGAGAGGAGGCGCGGCAGCCCCCCGCGTGAGTGGTTCAACGCGCGCCGCAACCCTTCCGCCGCGGCCGGTCCATGGAGACCGGGGCCATGGCCGACGAGCAGATGCTCGGGCGCGAGCCGCCCGAGCACGTCGCGAGGCGGGGTGAGCCGGAGCAGCAGGTGGACGCCGACGGTCTCCTGCCCGGCGGCGAAGAACTCGTTGGTGCCGAGCGCCTCCGCGACGACGAGCGTCCGCGCGACCGGCCACCAGAGCGCCGTCTCGCGCCAGGCGCGCCTCCGCGTGAGGCGAATCGCCTCGAAGGGGCTGTCCGGCACGGCGTCGGGGACGACGAGATGCGGGACGTCGAGCTCCGTTGCGATCGCCGCGCAGTCCCGGTTGTGCCGATCGAGGAGCTGGATGACCGCCGCGGGGCGACCGAGCCCGCCCGCGCGCTGGAGCATGCTCTCGTCGCGCACGGGGTCGACGAGCCAGACACGTCCCTCGTTCGCGAGCGCGTGCGAGGTGCGGGTGGCCGGCTCGTCGACGATCCAGGAGAACCCGGCATCGCCGCGGTCGTCGCAGAGCTCGATCCTCATCGCTCCAGCCTAGGCGGGTTGGTGGTGCCCCAACGTCCCCCAGGGGCACTCCCGTGTCCCTGATGTCACGCTATCGCCGGGCGCGAAACGAAAGGGCGCCGGGTTCGTGTCGGCTGTGTGACGGCCGCTCGAGGCAAGGCGGGCCACCCGGACACGGCGAGACGTCTGCGCTACTCGGCCGCGACGGCGAGCGCGTCGGCGAGCGTGAAGCGCCCGGCGAGGAGGGCGCTCCCGACCACGGCGCCCTCGCAGCCCGTCCCGCGCAGGGCTCGCAGGTCGTCGAGAGACGCGATCCCGCCGGCAGCGAGCACCGGGAGCCCCGCGGCGTTGACCTCGTCGACGAGTGCGAGGTCCGGGCC
>DASSVY010000072.1:0-6813 GCA_035705535.1 Gaiella sp.
CCGTTCGTCTACGGCCTGGCGGTCGGCGGGCAGGAGGGCGTCGAGACCGTGATCGCGCAGCTCGCGGCCGAGGTCGACCTGACGATGGCGCTCTCCGGCGCCCGCAGCGTGGCCGACCTCGATCCGTCGTTCGTCGCGTGACCCCGATCGGCGGGGCGACGACGCTCGTCGGCCTGCTCGGCTGGCCCACGTCGCACTCGCTCTCCCCGCGAATGCAGAACGCGGGGTTCGCCGCCCTCGGCCTCGACTGGGCGTACGTGCCGCTCCCCACCCCGCCCGAGGCGCTCGGTGAGGCGGTGCGCGGGCTCGTCGCCTCGGGCTTCGCGGGCGCGAACGTGACGATCCCGCACAAGGAGCGGGTCACCCTCTACTGCGACGAGCTCGACGAGATCGCGGCCGCCGCCGGGTCGGTCAACACCCTCGTGCTCGAGAACGGTCGCGTGCTCGGGTCGTCGACCGACGGTGCGGCGGTGACGAGCCAGATCGACGCGCGCGACCGACACGTGCTGATCCTCGGCGCCGGCGGCTCAGCGAAGGCGGTCATGCACGCCGTCGCCGCCGTCGGCACTGCCGGGATCAGGCTCAGCTCGCGGCGCGACGGCGGCTGGCCGCCGAGCGGGGAGGGCGTGGACGTGCTCGTCAACTGCACGCCTTTGAAGGACGAGCTGATCGTCATGCCGTACCCGGGCATGCAGGTCGTCGACCTCGCCTACAACGCGGACGGCTCCGAGACCGCGCTCGTCGCGGCCGCACGCGCCGCGGGTTGCGAGATCGTCGTCGACGGCCTCGACGTGCTCCTTGCCCAGGGGGCGGCCTCGTTCGAGCGCTGGACCGGCGAGCCCGCGCCGCTGGCGGCGATGGCCGAGGCGTTGCGCCGCAGCTGAGATACGCTCGCCAAATGGGCTACGAGCCGACGCCTCCGGCGGTGCGGCCGTGGTTTCGCGAGCGCGTGCTGAAGACGGCGGCCGACGCGGTGTCCGCGGAGCGGTTGGACGATCTGCGAGCGTTTTGCGAGGGCGACGAGGATGTCGAGGCCGGCTACGTCTGCTCCGTCGAGCAGTCGAAGGACGACAGCACCTGGAACGCGCTCAGGTTCGCGGTGAAGCTGCGCTTTCCGGTCGACGCTCCCGGCGACTCACGGGACGTGTCGCCAAAGCTCGCCAAGCAGTTTCACGAGCGGCATCCGGAGTTGATGGGCGAGGTTGGCTTGCGCGTCCTCGCCGATCGAGCGGTTCCCGCATGGGACAAGAACGCGCTCCGCCTCTTCGCTCGTTGAAAAGGACGATGGAGCATGCTCCGTGCTTGCGCTACGCGAGACCGCGAGCCGCCCAGGCGCGCGCGGTAATCGTGAACGGAGCGGACGGCAGGCGCTCGCGACAGAGCTCGCGGAGCTCGTTCCGCCGGTCGGGGCTCAGAGCCGCGACGAAGACGCCCGCCGGGCCGATGCCGAACGTGTACGGCTCCCACCAATCCTCGAAGGCTTGATACTGGACGGTCGCCGTGAGCGTCGCGTCCTCCACTTCGTCCAGGCGCGCCGCCTCGAACAGCTCGCGCAGGTGCCCGTCCCGCGCGCCCGGCAGGCCGGACTCGTCGTCCGCCTCGGGCTCGAGGACGCGCGCCGCGTCCCAGAACTCCGAGAGCGGGCCCTGGCCGCCCGCATGGTCCCAGACGCAGGCGGCGACGACGCCGCCGGTTCGCGTGACGCGCCCCATCTCGGCCAGCCCTGCGACCGGGTCCGACATGAAGTGGACGACCAGCTGCGCGATCGCGGCGTCGAACGAGTCGTCGGGAAACGGGAGCTGCTCGGCCGATGCCCGTTCCACAGCGACGCCCGGAAGCCGCTCGCGCGCTGCCGCGACGAACGTCTCCGACGGGTCGACAGCGCTGACCGCAGCCGGGCCGAGGCGCGCGACAAGCTCGGTCGAGAGCGCTCCCGGGCCGCAGCCGACGTCGAGCACGCGCCGGCCGGGCTCCACGCCCGCGAGGTCGGCGAGCTGAGGGGCAAGCTGGACCGAGTACACGCCCATGAAGCGGTCGTAGGACTCGGGCGGGACGGCGAAGCTCACCGGGGGGAATCTACGCTTCCTCCTCGCAGATGAGGGCGCCCGAAGAGATCGAGGTCCGCCGACTCTCCGGCGGGGAGGCCCGCGCGCACCTCGACGGGCTCGCGGTCGTCCTGCACGACTGTGTCGAGGGCGGCGCGTCCGTCAGCTACATGGCGCCGTTCTCGGACGACGACGCACGCGTGGCATTCGCGGGCTTCGTCGCCGAGGCAGAGCTGGGACGGCGGCTGATAATCGCCGCGTTCGACGACGGAGAGCTCGTCGGCACCGTGCAGGTGATCCTCGCCCTGCCGCCGAACCAGCCCCACCGCGGGGAGATCGCGAAGCTGCTCGTCCGGCGCTCAGCCCGCAGACGCGGGATCGCGCGCCAGTTGATGGAACGGGCAGAGTCGGAAGCCGTCGCGGAGGGGAAGACGTTGCTCGTCCTCGACACCGTGACCGGCGATCCGGCCGAGGCGCTCTACGAGGGGATGGGGTGGACGCGGGTCGGCGTGATCCCGGACTTCGCGCTCTATCCCGACGGCCGCGCGTGCGCGACGACGTTCTTCTGGAAGGCGCTGGCCGACAGTCCCCGACCCTGAGCCTCCGAGCTCCTGGCGGGTCTCGTGCCCGTGTCGTGTCTCTCACGCTCTGCCCTCGAGGAAGGGCAGCACGATCTCGTCGAACGCCGCCGGCCGCTCGAGGCTCGGCAGGTGACCTGCGCCTGCGACCGCGGCGCGTCGCGCACGCGGGAGCGTCGCCACGAGATGGTCGGCGATCGCCTGGAAGTCCGCCTTGTCGTCCTCGCCCGTGAGCACGAGCGTCGGCACGTCGAGCATGGCGAGAGCGCCGGGGAGGTCTTCGGTGAGCAGCGAGTCGTCGCCCTCGACGTCCGCTTGAAGACGGAAGGCGTTCAACTGCTGCTCGCGGATCGCAGCCTGCACGGCGTCACTCGCCGACCCCACCCAGAACTCGACGTTGACCTCCGTTGCCGCCTCGAGAGCTCCCTTTTCGAACGCCGCATCCTCGGCGGCGAAGAAGCCGCGCATCTCGTCCGACCAGTCGACCCCGGGGAGCGGTGCGTCGGCGAGGACGAGGCCGGCGATTCGCTCGGGGTGTGCGGCGGCGAGGTCGAGCGCCACCAGGCCGCCGAACGAGGCGCCGACGACGAGCGCCCGCTCGATCGCGGCGGTGTGGAGGACGCGGAGGACGTCCGCGGCGTGGCTGAACGAGCCCAGGGGAGGGCCCGAGCGGCCGAAGCCGCGGAGGTCGAGGCGCGTCAGCGCGAACCGCGTCTGCCACGCGGCCCACTGTGGGTCCCACATCCGGCTGTCTGCGACGCCGGCATGGATCAGGACGACCGCCGGGCCGGCTCCTGCGTGCTCGACGTGGAGCAGGCCGACGTCGTCGCGGCGAGCGGAGGGCCCGCCTCGGTGCTGCGTCATGTGCGTCTCCTTCGTGACGGATCGGGTCCGTCACGCGGCGCCGCTCAGCCGCTCGAGCGACCGGCGGGGAAGCGCGTGACGGAGAACGGACTGGTCATTCGCACCTCACCTCCTTCCGGTCGTGCGCAGGATCGCGCGGGCCCGAGGCTAGCAGAGCATCCCTCTAGGATCGCCCCATGGCGCTCCGGATGGTCACCGCGGGGGAGTCGCACGGGCCGGCGCTCGCTGCGATCGTCACCGGGCTGCCCGCCGGGCTGCGGTTGGAGAGGGAGGTGATCGACGCCGACCTTCGCCGCCGTCAACAGGGCTACGGGCGCAGCCCGCGGCAGAAGCTCGAATCGGACGAGGTCGAGGTGCTGAGCGGCCTGCGGCACGGGGTCACGCTCGGCACGCCGCTGACCCTCGTCGTCCGGAACCGCGACCACGCGAACTGGACCTGGGGGATGAGCCCGTGGCCGCCCGAGGGCGAGCCCACGGGGAAGGGCGCGAAGCCCGTGACGCTGCCGCGGCCGGGTCACGCCGACCTCGCGGGCGTCCTCAAGTACGGGCACGAGGACGTCCGGAACGCGCTCGAGCGTGCGTCCGCGCGCCACACCGCTGTCCACGTGGCCGCGGGCGCGGTCGCGAAGGCGCTCCTCGGAGAGCTCGGGATCCAGGTCAACGGCCACCCGGTCGAGATCGGCGGCGAGACGACCGACGAGGGGATGCGCGACGCAACCGACGCGGCGCGGAAGGACCGCGACACGCTCGGCGGGATCGTGGAGGTCGTCGCGACCGGCGTCCCGCCCGGCTTCGGCTCCTACGCCGAGAAGAGCGACCGGCTCGACGCCCGCCTGGCGTCGGCGCTCCAGGGCATCCAGGCGGTGAAGGGCGCCGAGATCGGCGACGGCTTCGCCCTCGCGCGCCGGCGCGGGACCGAGGCCCACGACGAGATCGACCCCGGGCTCGCGCGGCGGACGAACCGTGCCGGGGGGATCGAGGCGGGGATCTCGAACGGCGAGCCGATCGTCGTGCGCGCCGCGATGAAGCCTCTGCCGACCCTGATGCGGCCACTCGACTCGGTCGACCTGTCGAGCGGCGAGCCCGCGCAGGCGCTGGTCGAGCGCTCGGACGTGCAGGCGGTGGAGGCCCTCGCGGTGGTCGCCGAGGCGGCGGTCGCGTTCGAGCTCGCCCGCGCCGCGCTCGAGAAGCTCGGTGGCGACGCGCTGGTCGACGTGCTGGCCGCGCACGAGGCGTACCTCGGCCGGATCGGCGACCGGTGGCGTCCGCGCACCTGAACGCGCTCGGCCGGCACCTGGCGCTCGCCGGGTTCATGGGCTCGGGCAAGAGTCACCTGGGCGGCGAGGTCGCGAGGCGGCTCGGTCGTCCGCTGGTCGACCTCGACCACGAGATCGAGGCGCGGACAGGCTCTCGCATCCCCGACCTCTTCGATGAGCGGGGCGAGGCCGGGTTCCGAGAGGTCGAGGCGGAGGTGGCGCTCGACGTCCTTCGCGGCGCCGAGCGGGTGGTCGTCGCCCTCGGCGGCGGCGCGGTGCTCTCCGACCGGACGCGGAACACCCTCGCCTCGAGCGCCTTCACCGTGCTGATCGACGTCGAGCCCGAGACCGCGTGGCAGCGCGTTTCCGGCAGCGACCGTCCGCTGGCGCAGGCGGAGGACGAGTTCCGCGCCCTGCACAGCGAGCGCCAGCCGGTCTACGAGGCGGTCGCCGACGCGCGCGCGACCGACGTCGACGGGATCCTCCTGGCGGCCGCCGGCGTCCATGTCGAGCCGGGGGCGATCGACTCCCTCGAAGTGCTGGTGCCTGGCGACGGGCCCGTGGAGCTCGTCGCCGACGAGCGCGTCGCAGACATCCACGGCGTCCGCGCGCAGGTGGCGCTCGGCTCGCGCGACGTCGTCGCGCACGAGGTGCCCGCGGGCGAGGCGGCGAAGACGGGTGCGGTGCTCGGACGCCTCTGGGAGGCGTTCGGGATCGGACGCGACGGCGCCGTCGTCGCGCTCGGCGGCGGCTCGACGACCGACGTCGCCGGCTTCGCGGCCGCGACCTACATGCGCGGCGTCCCCTGGACCGCGGTGCCGACGACCCTGGTCGGCCAGGTCGACGCTGGGATCGGCGGGAAGACGGCAATCGACCTCACGGGTGTGAAGAACGTCGTCGGCGCGTTCCACTGGCCGGCACGGGTCGTCTGCGATCAGGCGCTCCTGACGACGCTTCCCGAGGCCGAGCGCCGGAACGGCCTCGCGGAGGTCGTCAAGACGGGGCTCCTCGCGGGCGACCCCGTGTGGGAGCGCCCGGAGCCGGAGCAGGTGCGCGCCTGCGCGGCGTTCAAGTCGGGGATCTGCCTCGCAGACCCGCACGACCGGGGGCCGCGCGCGCAGCTCAACCTCGGGCACACGTTCGCCCACGCGCTCGAGACCGCCGCCGGCTACGCGCTGCCGCACGGTCGCGCCGTCGCGCTCGGGCTGCTCGGGGCGCTGCGGCTCTCGGGGCTCCCCGACGAGGAGCGGATCGTGCAGGACGTGCTCGCGCCCGAGCCCGTCACGGTCGACCCGGATGTCGCCTGGGCGGCCCTCGCGCGGGACAAGAAGGCGGAGCACGGGACGCCGCGGCTGGTGCTCCTCGACGCCCCCGGCCGCCCGCGGTGGGGCGTCGAGGTGCCCGAGGCCGACGTCCGGCGGGCTCTCGAGGGCCTGATCGCCGGGCGCCAGTAGCATCGGGCCATGCGCGTCGACGTCCTCAACGGGGTCAACCTCGACCTGCTCGGCCGGCGCGATCCGGGCGTCTACGGCGACGGCTCGCTCCAGGATCTCGAGACGCAGATCTACGCGTGGGCGCGCGAGCTCGGGCTCCAGGTGCGCTGCCGGCAGACGAACCACGAGGGCGAGTACGTCGAGTTCCTGCACGCCGCGCTCGACACCGCGGACGGGCTCGTCCTGAACCCCGGCGCGTGGACGCACTACAGCTGGGCGATCCGCGACGCCCTCGCGCCCTTCTCCGGCCCCGTCGTCGAGGTGCACATCTCGGACATCGAGGCGCGGGAGGACTGGCGGCGGCACACCGTGCTCGACGGCCTGCCGACTGCGCGCGTGATCGGCGAGGGAATCGACGGCTACCGGTCGGCGCTCGGCCTGCTCGCGGAACGGCGGGACGGATGACGCGGATCGAGCGGCTCGCGAGCAGCCTGGAGCAGCCGCTCCTCGTCACGAGCCTCGTCAACGTCCGCTACCTGACCGGCTTCGTCAGCTCGAACGCCGCCGTGCTCGTCGATCCCGCGGGAGAGGCGACACTGCACACCGACTTCCGCTACGCGGAGGCCGCGGCGCAGGT
>DASSVY010000073.1:0-2921 GCA_035705535.1 Gaiella sp.
CGGACGAGATGGGCGACACGTTCACGGACGAGATGATCGACCGCATCTACGAGCGCCTCGATCGCCCCGACCGCTGCCCGCACGGGTGGCCGATCTCGACGGAGTTCGAGCAGAGCGAGAACGAGGGCTTGCTCACGCTCGCCGAGCTCACCCCGGGCCAGGCGGGAGAGATCGTCCGTCTCGCCGAGCACGACGGCGACCTCCTGCACTGGTTCTACGACGAGGGCTACGTGCCCGGGTCGAAAATCGAGATGCGCGCCGTGCACGAGGCGGCGGGCCAGCTCGCGGTCGTCCTCGACGCGAGCGAGCGCGAGATCGGCGAGAAGGCGGCGCAGGGCCTGTACGTCCGCCTTGCGGCCTGACTTACACCGCGCTTACCCTCTGCTCATCGCGTGCGAACCGCGCGGTGGTTCGATCCGGAGACCGCGTCCGAAGGAGTGATCCACGTGAGACGTCCGAGCGCCATCCTCGCAGCAGTCGCCGCCGTCGCGGTCCTCGGGATTGCCGCCGCGAGCGCGTCCGCCGCCGGCTCGCCGACGCTCGCCGACGACGTCGCGGCGCGACTCGGGGTCGCCCCCGAGAAGCTCCGTCAGGCGTTCGAGGACGCGCTCACCGCGCGGATCGACGCAGCGGTGAAAGCCGGGAAGCTGACGCCCGAGCAGGGCGCCAGGCTGAAGGAGCGGCTCTCGAACGCCAAGGGTCTCGGACTCCGGCTCCGCGGTCGGCTCGCGATGAAGCATCCCGGGCTCGTCCGCGGGATCCACCGGGTTCATCGGCTCCGCCCGGTCACGAAGTACCTCGACGTCACACCGCAGGAGCTCCGCTCCGAGCTCCGCGCCGGGAAGTCGCTCGCGCAGATCGCGACGGCGCACGGCAAGACCGCCGCCGGGCTCGTCGACGTGATCGTCGGCCCGGCCAAGGCCCGCCTGGACAGGGCGGTCGAGAACGGGCACCTCACGCGGCAGCGGGCGGACGAGCTGCTCGATCGGCTCACGGACGCCGTCGAGAAGGCCGTCCAGCGCGTTCACGAAGCCAAGCCCTAGCGGCTCGATGCAGTTCTGCGGCGGCGAAGCCGACGCCTTCAGGGATGTGCCCCGCCGCAGGCGGGGATCAAGCGGCGGAAATCCGCTCCCGCGGATTCCCGCTTCGCGCAGCAAGGCGCAGCGCATCGGCCTTGTCGGTGCGCTCCCAGGTGAAGTCCGCGTCGGCGCGGCCGAAGTGGCCGTACGCCGCGGTCTTCCGGTAGATCGGCCGCCGGAGGTCGAGGTCGCGCACGATCGCGCCGGGCCGCAGGTCGAAGTGCTCGGTAACAAGCTCTGAGATCCGCTCGTTCGAGAGGCCCTCGGCCTCCGTGCCGAACGTCTCGATCAGCACGCTCATCGGGTGCGCGACGCCGATCGCGTACGCGACCTGCACCTGGCAGCGGTCGGCGAGGCCCGCCGCGACGACGTTCTTGGCCACGTAGCGCGCGGCGTAGGCGGCGGAGCGGTCGACCTTCGTCGGATCCTTGCCGGAGAACGCGCCACCGCCGTGCGGCGCCGCGCCTCCGTACGTGTCGACGATGATCTTGCGCCCCGTCAGTCCGGTGTCGCCCATGGGGCCGCCGATCACGAACTTGCCCGTCGGGTTCACGTAGAAGAAGTCCGGTGCGCCGAGCCGTGCGGGGTCGAAGAGGTCGCGGTAGTCGGCGTGGAGGATCGGCTCGACGACGTGCTCGAGGAGGTCGGGCTTGATCAGCGCCTCTGCGTCGAGCCCGTCCCGGTGCTGCGTCGAGATCAGCACGCGCTCGATCTCGACGGGCCGCTGGCGGCCGTGCTCGTCGACCTCGTAGCGCACCGTCACCTGGGACTTGCCGTCCGGGCGGAGGTACGGGAGGACGTCGGCCTTGCGGACCGCGGCGAGCCGCTTGGTGAGCTTGTGCGCGAGCATGATCGGGAGGGGCATGAGCTCCTCCGTCTCGCGGCTCGCGTACCCGAACATCATCCCCTGGTCGCCCGCGCCGATCCGGTCGATCGGGTCGGTCTCGCCGTGCTGGGCCTCGAAGGAGGCGTCCACTCCCTGCGCGATGTCCGAGGACTGCTCGTCGATCGCAACCACCACGCCGCACGTCTCGGCGTCGAAGCCGTACTTCGCGCGGGTGTAGCCGATGTCGCGGATCGTGTCGCGCACGATCTCCCGCACGTCGACGTACGTCTCGGTGCTCATCTCGCCGGCGACGACCACGAGGCCGGTGGTGATCAGGGTCTCGCAGGCGACGCGTGCGTTCGGGTCGTCGGCGATGACGGCGTCGAGGACGGCGTCGGAGATCTGATCGGCGATCTTGTCCGGGTGCCCCTCGGTGACCGACTCGGAGGTGAACTGGAACGTGCGCGCGCTCATCGTCCGTCGAACCCTAGCCGCGATCGGCGGATCGGCAACCCGTCACTCGACGGTCGGCTCGCGCTCCATCAGCTGCGCGACGAGGTCCATCAGCGGCACGCCGGAGAGGACCGCACAGACGCCTTCTGTGATCGGCATCTCCACCCCGAGCCGGTGCGCGAGCTCTCGGAGCACCGGCGCGGTCGTCAGTCCCTCGACGACCATCCCGATCGAGCGAGCCGCCTCCTCCGGGGTCGCCCCCTGGGCGACGAGCTCGCCGCAGCGCCTGTTCCGGCCCGAACGCGCCCAGCAGGTGACGACGAGGTCGCCGATCCCGGCGAGCCCCGTGAAGGTCTCGGGCCGAGCGCCCGCAACCTCGGCTAGACGCCGCATCTCGGCGAGGCCGCGCGCGACGAGCGCCGCCTTGGCGTTGTCGCCGAGCCGAAGCCCGTCGGCGCCACCTGCCGCGAGCGCGATCACGTTCTTCGCGGCTGCGCAGAGCTCCACGCCGAGCACGTCGTCGTTGACGTAGACGCGGAACGCCGACGTCGTGATCGCGAGCT
>DASSVY010000074.1:0-3550 GCA_035705535.1 Gaiella sp.
CGACGCGCATACGAAGACGACGGTTCGCGCGGAGCTCCACGAGCTGCTCGCCGGCCTCGAGATTCCCGTGCTGCTCGTCACCCACGACTTCGAGGACGCCGCAGCCCTCGCGGACGAGGTCAGCGTGATCGTCGACGGCACGATCCGCCAGACCGGGACGCCGACCGGGCTCGTCGCCGCGCCCGCAGACTCGTTCGTCGCCTCCTTCACCGGCGCCAACCTGCTCCACGGGCACGCAGAGCCCGGCGCCAACGGCTCGACGCGCGTCCGCCTCGACGACGGGACCGTCGTCGCCACCGCCGATCCGGCGCACGGGCGCGTTGCGCTCGCCGTCTACCCGTGGGACATCACCCTCGGCGCGGAGGCGCCACACGACTCCGCGCTCAACGTGATCCACGCGCCGATCCGCACGATTGTCGAGCTGGGGAACCGCGTCCGCCTCACGGTCGGCCCGGTCAGCGCGGAGATCACCGGCGAGTCGCTCGCCCGCCTCGGCTTCGAGACCGGCCAGAGCGTCTACGCCTCCTTCAAGGCGACGGGGATCCGCGTCGTCGCCGAGCAGGAGGAGCGGGCGGACTGATCCTGCTCAGTGGCCGAGGACGAGCTTCAGCGCAACGAGCGCGAGACCGAGGGCGAGGTTCGCCGCGACGACCGCGACCGTGCCGAGCGCCGCAAGCCGCTCGACCCGCGCGACCACGATCCCCTCGACGAACAGCACGAGCAACCCGAGGGCGAATGCGAGCCAGACCGCGCTCTGCGTCGAGACGACACCGAGCGCTCCGAGGAGCAAGGCAACCAGCGGAGGGAGCGAGGCCTCCACGATCGAGGCTTCGTGGCGTGCGATCCGGCGCAGGTCGGCGACGGAGAGGCGCTCGTCGTCCGTGATGCTCTCCGAGATCCCGTGCGCGTAGACATGCGCGACCCAGAAGACGACCGAGCTGGCGAGGACGAGCCCGGCGATCCGGCCGGCGGAATGCGGATAGGCGCGGGCGCCGGCGACGAGGACGGAGAGGACGACGATCGTGCCGTAGACGAACCCGCCGAGCCGTGCACCCATCAAGGAAGGGTCGAGACGACGAAGCCTCGCGAGCTGCCGGCGGCCGATCACGTCGCCATCATCCCGCGGCCGGCGGCGGGCGGCGCTCAGTGTGCGTCGAGCCCGACCCGCGCCGTCGCGGCATCCTGGAGGTGGTCGGCGGCCGGCAGCGTGACGGTCGCCAGGCAGAGTCCCACGACCACGGCGCCCGCGACGGCCGAGACGCGGAGCAGCGCCCCGGGGACGCGCGCGCGGAGCATGCGCGGGAGCTTCGCGACGTGAGCGAGCACGTGCACACCCGTCGCCCCGAGCCACACGACGAAGCTGGCCTTGTGGAGCGCGACCAGTGCCCCACTCGTCTCGCCGAGGGCGAGCAGCGCGATGCCCGAGACGAACAGCGTGATCGTCGAGAGGACGACCAGCGGCGCCACGAGCGTCCGCAGCACCACATTCGGTGGTCCGCGCCGCACGTACTCCTCGCCCCCGAGGTAGTAGCGCGCGATGCGCCAGCCCGTGCTCGCGAGCTTGAGCCCGACGACCGGGAGCAGCAGGACGCCGACGAACGCATGGACGGTCAGCAGCTGCTGGATCCCGAGCAGGGTCGTCCCCTCCACCGCCAGCAGAACGACGAGAACCGCGGCAACGACGGCGGTGAGCTGTTCGTTGCCCGCGCTGCCACCGGGCAGCAGCCTGAAGAGCGCGCGCATCGGAGCAGCGAAGCACACCCGCCTGGGGATCCGCTGTGGATCGGCCCGACGTTTCCGCTCACGCGCAGAGCCCTCTCGACCGAGGTGTGCAGGATGGCGGTTCCTAAGATGGAAACCAGCCCGTAACCCACGCGAAGCCGCCCAGCGGCGAAGATCAGAGGCATGGCGACGACGCGCGCACCCAAGCAGAACGGCAAGCTCCTCAACCGCGAGCTCTCGACCGTCGAGTACAACGCACGGCTGCTCGAGCTCGCCGCCGACGACGCGCTTCCCCTGCTCGAGCGGGTGCGCATGTGCAAGTTCTTCTCGTCGAACCTCGACGAGTTCTTCATGGTCCGCGTCGCCGGCCTGATCGGGCAGGCGTCGTCCGGCCTCGCCGTCCGCTCCGTCGACGGCCTGACCCCGCGCGAGACCCTCGCCGCGATCCGGGCCCGGGTCTCCGAGCTCGTCGACGCGCAGTCGCAGCTCTGGCGGAAGAAGCTCCGGCCGGCGCTCGAGGAGGTGGGCATCTCGATCACCTCGATCGACGCGCTCTCGGGCAAGGAGCGTTCGGACGTGGAGCAACGGTTCGCCCGCGAGATCTTCCCCGTGCTGACACCGCTCGGCGTCGGCCCAGGGCAGCCGTTCCCGTACATCTCGGGGCTCTCGCTCTCGCTCGGCGTGCTCGCGCGGGACGCGCAGACCGGTGAGGAGCGGTTCGCGCGGGTGAAGGTCCCGGAGCGTCTCCCACGGTTCGTGCCGCTGGCGGAGAGGGAACGGTTCGTCCCGCTCGAGGACGTGATCGCCCACTTCCTGCCCGAGCTGTTCCCCGGGATGGAGATCGTGGAGCGCGCCGCGTTCCGCGTGACGCGCGACGCGGACTTCGAGGTCTCGGACGAGGCGGACGACCTCCTCGAGGCGGTCGAGCTCGAGCTCCAGCGGCGACGCTTCGGCGACGTCGTCCGGCTCGAGGTCGCGAGCTCCGTGTCGGACGCGATGCTGCGCCGGCTCGAGCTCGGCCTCGGCGCCTCGCCGGAGCAGGTGTACAAGGTGCGCGGTCTCCTCGACCTCGCTGACCTCGATCAGCTCGTCGAGCTCGATCGTCCGGAGCTCAAGCACCCGCCTGCGCCGGGCGTCACCCCCGCGGCGTTCGCCCGGGCCGCCGATCCCCGCGACCTGTTCGAGGCGATCCGCCGCGCCGACGTCCTCGTGCATCAGCCCTACGAGTCGTTCGCGGGCAGCTTCGAGGCGTTCGTCCGCGCGGCAGCCGAGGACCCCGACGTCGTGGCGATCAAGACGGCCGTCTACCGCACGAGCGGCGAGAGCCCCCTCGTCCCCGCGCTGATCGAGGCGGCCGACGAGGGGAAGCAGTCGGTCTGCATCGTCGAGCTGAAGGCGCGCTTCGACGAGCACCGCAACATCGGCTGGTCGCGCGAGCTCGAGCGCGCGGGCGTGCACGTCGTCTACGGGTTCTCGAACCTGAAGATCCACTGCAAGGCGATGCTGATCGTGCGCCGCGAGGGCGACGGGCTGCGCCGCTACGTGCACCTCGGCACCGGCAACTACAACTCCGTCACCGCGCGCGCCTACGAGGACTTCGGCCTCTTCACGGCGGACCTCGACGTCGCGGCCGACGTCGCCGACCTCTTCAACTACCTGACCGGCTTCGGGCGGCCGCAGCGCTATCGCAAGCTGCTCGTCGCGCCCACCGATCTGCGCGAGCGCATCGTCGACGAGGTGCGCCGCGTGTCCGCGGACGCGGCGGCCGGGGGCCGGGGCCGTATCGTGCTCAAGATGAACGGACTGGTCGACCGGCCGGTGATCGAGT
>DASSVY010000075.1:0-3808 GCA_035705535.1 Gaiella sp.
AGCTCGTGCGAGACAGCCGCGGTGAAGCCCGCGCGGAGCTCCTCGTAGGCGGTCAGGTCCCCGCTGCGACTGAGGTAGACGAGTCGCTCGCGCCGTCCGCCGACGTCGTACGGGACGACCAGCGGGATGATCCCCGCGTCGCCCGAGAGGAGGCCCTCGGGGATCCGCTCGCCCTCTCGCAGGCCGTCGATCGACCGACGGGCGCGCCGGCTGGCGCCGATCACGCGATCGGCGTCGTCGAGCACGACGACGGCCTCGCGGCTCTCCTCGAGAAGCGTGCGCCCGCGCGTCGCATCGCCGTCCATCCTCACCGCGTTCTAACAGACGGCTGACCCACGCCTTGCGCTCGGCTCACGACCGCTTCACGGCGACCCTGGTGAATGGACTCGACGCCCGCGGGCAGCGGGCAGGCCGAGAAGGGAGACGAGATGAGGAGCAAGGCACTCGTAGTGGTGGCCATGCTGGGCTCGCTTGCGATCGCGACGAGCGCGCTTGCGGCAATCGTCGACGGGACGCCCGGCGACGACCGGCTGCACGGGACGGCGAACGCCGATGTGATCCGCGGCTTCGACGGGAACGACGTCCTTCGCGCGCGGAACGGCAACGACCTCGTCCGCGCGGGCAGGGGCGACGACACCGTGTGGGGCGACGCGGGCGGCGACATGCTCTTCGGAGGAGCCGGGAACGACCGCCTCGGTGGAGGCGTGGAGGACGACGTCGTCTGGGCCGGCTCGGGCAACGACAGCGTCCATGGCGGGCCCGGCGGAGACGAGCTCCACGGCGGTACGGGCGACGACACCGTGAACGGTGGGTACGGCGACGACAGACTGTGGGCGGGCGGCGGCACCGACGTCCTCCGTGGCGGGCCTGGCGACGACACGCTCCACGCGCTCGCGGCCGACGGAAACCCGGACACCCTGCTCTGCGGGCCGGGTCACGACACCGCGAAGGTGCGGCAGTCGGAGCGCTCGACGACGCGTACCCGTGGGTGTGAGGTGATCGTCGTGGTCGTCACGCCGTCGGCCGATGACGACGCCGCGGAGGCCGACAGGGATGCCGACGCCGAGTAGGGCGGGCCGAACCGGGTGCCCGGTGTGGGGCCGGGCGCCTCGGTTCACCACATCGTTACCATCCGTTCACCATTCTGCGGCCGGGGCGGGCGGGTGGCCCGCCACACTTCTGTCGGATGTCGAAGATCCTGATCATCGAGGACGACGACGTGATCGCGCGTGGCATGGCGCGCCACCTCGAGGCGGCGGGGTTCGACGCCGTAGGCGTCGCGAGCGGCGAGACGGGCCTCGCCCGACTCCGGTACGAGCGCCCCGACGTCTGCGTGCTCGACCTGATGCTCCCCGGCGTCGACGGCTGGAAGGTGATCGAGCAGGCGCGCGCCGAGGGGATCGGAACGCCGATCGTCGTCGTCTCGGCACGGGGCACGGAGCACGACCGCATCCACGCGCTCGAGATCGGAGCTGACGACTACCTCGTCAAGCCCTTTTCGATGAAGGAGCTCGTCGCGCGCGTCGGCGCGGTCGCACGGCGCGGAACACGCGCGCAGGAACCTCGCCGCGGGGAGGAGATCGTGATCGAGGAGCTGCGACTCGACCCGCGCAACGTGCAGGCCTACGTCGACGGGACGAGCGCCGATCTCACCCCGACGGAGTTCCGCCTTCTCTACGCGCTCGCCCTCGAGGAGGGCCGCGTGCTCACGCGCGACGAGCTGCTCCAGCGCGTCTGGGGCCGTCGCGCGACACACCGCGACCGGACCGTCGACGTCTTCGTCCGCAAGCTCCGGGAGAAGGTCGACGCGCGGTCGTCGCGGCACAGCTTCCTCCAGACACGCTACGGCGTCGGCTACAAGCTCGAGGCAGAAGCCAAGTAACGGTCACGCGTGGGTGTCCCGCCCGACCCGCTGGTAAGGGGTGCGTAAACACGCGCCTCGGACTTCCGCATCGCGAGATATAGTTAGTCTCACGAATGGTTAGTGAGGCTACGCTTTCTCCACAGCAGGTTGCCGAGGAGCTCCGGCCGGTGATCCTGCGGATCGGCCGCCACCTGCGGCGCGAGACCGAACAACTCGGGGTCACGTCCCACCAGGCAACGCTCCTGTGGCTGGTCAAGACCCAGCCCGGGCTCTCCCTGCGCGAGCTCGCCCAGGCGGAAGGCATCTCCGCGCCCTCGCTCTCGGCGCACGTCGACAGGCTTGAGACGCTCGGTCTCATCCGTCGTGTCCGCTCGAGCGACGACCGCCGGCGCGTCGGTCTAGAGCTGACCCCGGAGGGGCGCACCACGGTCCGGCGCGTTCGTGCCCGGCGCACGACCTGGCTGGCGGACCGGCTCGGCCGGCTGGCCGAGGACGACCGCGAGCGCATCGAGCGCGCGTTGCCGGCGCTGGGCCGGCTCCTGGAGAGCGCGGAGTGACCGCCCTCGCGATCGCGCTGCGCGGCCGCACGTTCCGCTCCATCCGGCGTCACCGGAACTACCGCCTGTGGTTCACGGGCCAGATGATCTCGGTGGCAGGCACGTGGATGCAGAACATTGCGCTCGCCTGGCTCGTGATCCAGCTCTCGAACTCTCCGCTCGCGGTCGGCGGCCTCGCCTTCTGCCGTTTCCTCCCCTTCTTCCTGTTGAGCCTGGTCGCCGGGGTGGTCGTAGACCGGTTCGATACCCGCCGGCTGCTGATCGCCACGCAGGCGACGGCGATGGCCGTCTCGGTCGTGCTCGCCGTCGTGACGCTCGCCGGCCTCGCGACGCTCCCGGTCGTCTACGCGCTCGCCGCGCTCGGTGGCCTGATTCTCGTCTTCGACTCGCCCGGACGCCAGACGCTGACGTTCCAGATGGTCGGCCCGCGGGAGCTGCCGAACGCCGTTGCGCTCAACTCGGGCGTCTTCAACGCCTCTCGGGTGATCGGCCCGGCGCTCGCCGGGATGCTGATCGCGGTCGCCGGAGTCGGCTTCTGCTTCGTCGTCAACGCGATCAGCTTCCTCGCGGTGCTGATCGCGCTCAAGGAGATGCGCGTCGAGGAGCTCACTCCGGTGGTCAAGAGCCGTGACACGCGGGTCGTCTCCGGCATCCGCGAGGGGCTCGCGTGGTCGGTCCGGTCGCCGATTGCGCTCACCGTGCTCGTCGTCGTCACGATCGTCTCGACGGTCGGCTTCAACTTCAACGTCCTCGTGCCGCTCCTCGCGTCGCAGACGCTCCACGTGGGCGCGTGGACGTTCGGGGTCCTCTCCGCGAGCTTCGGTCTCGGCGCGCTGGCTGGCGCGCTCGCCACGGCGACCATGCGAAGCGCGAGCCCACGCACTTTCGGGTTCGGCGCCGTCGGCTTCAGCCTCGCGATGCTCGGCCTCGCGCCCGTCCACACGACGGGGCTCGCGCTCGTGCTCCTGTTCGTGCTCGGCCTGACGTTCTCGCTGTTCACCGCGAGCGCGAACGCGCTCGTCCAACTCGCGTCTCCCGACCACCTGCGCGGGCGGGTCGTGAGCCTGTACCTGTTCGCGTTCGCCGGCCTCGCGCCGATCGGCGGCATCGTCGCCGGCTGGCTCGCGGACGTCGGCGGCACGGAGCTCGCGTTCGCGGTCGCGGGGCTCTCGGGCCTCGCGGCGGTCGCGTGGGCCCAGCGACGGCTCTTCCACGCGTCCCTCGATCCGGCATCCGTCGAGACCTGATCCCCCCGACGGGGGACACTGCGACGCGCAACTCGTGCTCATCGACTACGGTGTGAACCCGGCATCGCACGGACGTGAACCCGCCGCCGCCGCGGCATCCCGGACGTGCGATGCCGTACTTGCCTGCGAGCGAGTCGGTT
>DASSVY010000076.1:0-8360 GCA_035705535.1 Gaiella sp.
GCGAACATCAGCGCCGAGTCGGGCCCGACCTTCGGGTCGACGTTCGAGAACTCGTTGTCGATCCAGAGACGCCCGTCGAACGACGGGGAGAACTGGCTCGACATCAGCGTGTTCGCGATCGGGGTGGACGAGCCCCACAGCACCTTCTTCACGAGGCCCTGCTGCTCCGCGGCCTTCATGAACGCCGGGGCGGTGTCCGGGGTGAAGTCGAGGAGGATCCCGCCTCCGTCGCCGACGAACTGGTACATCTGGAGCAGCTGCGAGGTCGCGTCGGTGACCGGCAGGTGCGTCGGGTAGATCTTCACCGGGATCCCGGCCTTCTTCGCGACGAGCGCGGGCCCGCCGTCCGCGTAGGCGGAGATCGTGTCCGGTGAGGCGATCGCGAGCTTCTTCGCACCGGCCGCGATCAGTGCCTGCGCCGCACCCACGTTGCTGTAGCGCGGGCCCGAGTTCACCATCGCGTACGACGGCGTGCTGTAGCACTCCGCCTGGACGCCGGCGCCGATCACGACGAAGCCCTTGCTCTTGTAGTACTTCCAGTTCGTCCCGCACTCGGCGAAGCTCGTGTTACCCACGACGCCGACGACCTTGTCGCTCTCGATCATCTTCCGCGCGAGCGCCTTCTCCTGGTTCGGGTCGAGCGCCTCGGTGTAGAGCTTGTAGCTGATCGGACGGCCGTTGATGCCTCCGTTGTCGTTGACGCACGCGAAGTACGCCGCGGCGGTCTTACCGATCGTCGTGAAGTCGACGCCCGGGATCAGCATGTCGAGGCCGGCAAGCTTGATCGGCGCCCCCGTCGCCTTCTTGCCGTTCCCGAGACCGCAGACGCCCAGCGCCCCCGCCTTCCCCTTACCGGGGGGCGTGGCGTCCGGGCCTGCGCCCGCTCCCGCGACCGCGATGGCGGACGCCAGCAGCGCAGCGACCCCGCCCACGGTGAGTGCCCTCCGAAACGTCATCCGCATCCTCCTGTTCTGTGGCTCTCCGTGGAGCCGTTGGAGTGGGGCCTCCCGATTTGCGTTCGAGTATGTGGGACGTCGCTCCGCATACCCGACGAGGAATCTTTAGTGCCTGGGCATTCCGATTTCAAGACCGTGACGCCGGTGACGTGAACGGCGCCTCGGTTCGGACGTCTGCCGAGGCCGACGGTTAGGGCGTGCTGCGGCGGACCTGCGAGGATCGCGCGATGGACGAGGCCGCCGAGCTCGGGGTCGTCGAGGCGTCGCGGCTCCTGGCCCGGCGCTCGCTCTCGGCCGCCGAGTTGACGGATGCGTGCCTGGCGCGCATCGCCGAACGCGACGGCAACCACAGCCACGACGGGGATCCAGGATCGGTGAACGCCTGGGTGCGCGTCTACGAGGAGGACGCGTGGGCTGCGGCGGCAGCGGCCGACGAGCGGCTCGCCCGCGGCGACGCGCCACTGCTCTGCGGGATCCCGATCGGGTTGAAAGACCTCTACGCGGTCGCCGGGAAGCCGCTCACCGCCTCGAGCCGCGTGCTCGACGACGTCCCCACCCGGGATTGCGACGCCTGGGCGAGCCTTCGGGCCGTCGGGATGGTGCTGGTCGGGCATCTGCACACGCACGAGTTCGCCTGCGGTGGGACCACCGATCAGGTCGGCAACCCGTGGTCGCTCGCGCGCTCGGCAGGCGGCTCGAGCGGTGGCTCCGGCGCGGCGCTCGCGTCGCGCCAGGTGCCGGCGGCGACCGGCACCGACACGGCCGGCTCCCTCCGGATCCCGTCCGCGGAATGCGGCACCTCGACCGTCAAGCCGACCCGCGGCCTGCTCTCCATCCGGGGGATCGTGCCGCTCGCGCCGAGCTTCGATCACCCGGGCCCGATGGCGCGCACCGTGGGCGACTGCGAGCCTCTCCTGGCCGCCCTTGCGGGCGTCGAGCCTTCGAGCGAGCGCCGCCCGCTCCGCCGCTACGCCGTTTCTCCGCGCATCCGCGACCTCGACCCCGACGTGGCCGACGGGTTCGAACGGGCGCTCGGGGCGCTCCCGGGCGAGCGCGTGGAGCCGCCGCCGCCCGCCGCCCGCCTCGACGTGTTGGACGACTTCTTCGACCTGGTGCTCACCGAGATGCTGGCCTACCACCGTCGGTTCGACGGCCTGCGAGACGACTACCGCTTCTCGAACCGCGCGCGGCTCGAGCACGCCGAGCGACGCGCGATGACCGCCGAGGAGTACGTCGCCCTTCAGGCGGGTCGCGCGGAGGACACACACGCCTGGTGCGACTGGTTCGCCGAGCACCGGATCGACGCGGTGGTGGAGCCGACGATCCCGATCGTCGCCCCCCTGCGCGGCAGCGGCTACGACGAGCCCTTCGGTGACATCGCCGACCTCTCGCTGACCCACTACTGGGACTGGACCGGGTTCCCCGTCGTCGCGCTCCCATCTGGCGTCGGCACGCGGAGCGGGCTGCCGACTGGCGTCTCGCTGATCGGCGCCCCGGGCGCCGACTGGGACGTGCTCGCCTGGGGAGCGGCGCTCCAGGCGGAACTCGGTACGGTCGCTCCGTGATCGACGTCGCCGCCGTCACCGCCGTCGACGTGCACGTGCACACCGAGCGCACGCGGTCTGGGCACGACCCGATGCCGGCGGAGCTGCGGGACGCGGCCGCACGCTACTTCGGGAGCGACCATCCGCTCCCCACGATCGACGACGTCGCGGCCTACTACCGCGAGCGCAGCCTCGCCGCGGTCGTCTTCACCGTCGACTGGGAGTCGCGCAGCGGCATCCCGCCGATCCCCAACGAGGAGATCGCCGAGGGCGCCGCGGCGAACGCCGACGTGCTGATCCCGTTCGCGAGCGTCGACCCGGCCCGCCCGGACGCGGTCGAGCGAGCGCGTCGCCTGGTCACCGATCACGGGGTCAAGGGGTTCAAGTTCCATCCCAACCTGCAGGCGTTCTTCCCGAACGACCGCAGCGCGTACCCGCTCTACGAGGCGATCGCAGAGGCGGGCGTGCCGGCGCTTTTCCACTCGGGGCACAGCGGCATCGGGACCGGCGTCCCCGGTGGAGGCGGCTTCCGCCTGAAGTACTCGAACCCGATGTGCCTCGACGACGTCGCCGCCGACTTCCCGGAGCTGCAGATCGTGTTGGCACATCCGTCGTTCCCCTGGCAGGACGAGGCGATCTCGGTGTGCCTGCACAAGCAGAACGTCTGGATCGACCTCTCGGGGTGGTCGCCGAAGTACTTTCCGCCGCAGCTCGTCCAGTACGCGAACACCCAGCTCAGGACGAAGGTGCTCTTCGGCTCCGACTTCCCGCTGATCACCCCGGACCGCTGGCTGGCCGATTTCGCCGAGGCGCCGTTCAAGGACGAGGTGCGCCCGCTCGTCCTGAAGGAGAACGCCGCGCGACTGCTTGGCCTGGGAGAGGAGCCCGCATGACCGCGCCCGTGTTCACGCAGACCATCCAGATCGCGATCGTCGTGCGCGACCTCGACGCGGCGATGCGCACGTACGTGCACGACTACGGGATCGGCCCCTGGGAGATCTACGGGTTCGATCCGGACAACGTCGCGGACATGCGCGAGGGCGGGCAGCCGGTCGAGCGGTCGTGGCGCCTTGCGATCGCACAGGTCGGCCAAGTGCAGTGGGAGCTGATCGAGCCGCTCGACGACGGGAGCGTCTACGCACGCTTCCTCGAGGCGAAGGGCGGTGGGCTGCACCACGTCGGCGTGGCGGTGCCCGACTTCGAGGAGACCCTCGCCGCACAGGCGGAGCGGGGGAACGGCGTGCTCCTCGGCGGCGAGTACAAGGGGATCCGGTTCGCCTATCTCGACACCGTCGGCGACCTCGGTCTCGTCACCGAGATCTTCTCCGGCGCGCCAGGGGCGGACCAGCAGCCGGACGCGACGTACTCCGGCTGAGGAACCGGATGGCGCCCCGGACACGGCGCAGGATCGACCCGACCGTGCCGCTCTCCTTGGTCTGGGACGCCCCCGGACGCACGCAAATCTCCGAGCAACCATCTAGGGTCGCCCGATGACGCAGCGCACCGTCCGCGACGACGTGATCGAGGTCCTGCGCGCACGGGGGCTCACCCGGATGTTCGCGAACCCCGGCTCAACCGAGGTGCCGTTCCTGATCGACCTGCCGGCCGACCTCGAGTTCGTCCTCGGGCTGCACGAGGGGTCCGTCGTCGGGATGGCGACGGGGTGGGCGCTCGCACGCGACGAGCCGGCGCTCGTGCTGCTCCACACGACCGCGGGTCTCGGGAACGCCGTCGGCGCGCTCGCGACCGCGCGGGCCAACCGTGCGCCGCTCGTGGTGCTCGTCGGCCAGCAGGACCGGCGCCACCTCGCCCACGAGCCGTTCCTCGCCGGCCGCCTCGAGGGACTCGCCGGGACGTATCCGGTCTCGGTCGAGCAGCCGATCACGCCGCAGGAGCTACCCGGCGCGATCGGCCGCGCGTGGCATGCGGCGACCACCCGGAGAGGCCCGGCGCTCGTCGTCGTGCCCATGGACGACTGGCTCGCGCAGGCGGCGGACGAGCGCGACCAGCCTGCGGCCGCGGGGACCGTCCTGCGCGCCGCGGCCGTCGACCCGGCGGCGGTGGACGCCCTCGTCGCGCTGCTCGAGTCGGCCGAGCACCCGGCGCTGGTGGTGGGCTCCGGCGCGGACGCGCAGCGGGCCTGGGACGCGCTCGTCGAGCTCGCCGAGCGGCTCGACGCGCCGGTCTGGCAGGAGGCGTTCACCGCGCGAGCAGGATTCCCGCAGGACCATCCGCGGTTCGTTGGCCATCTGCCGTCCGATCGCGCAAGGCTGCGCGAGGTGCTCGAGCCGTTCGACGTCGTCGTCGCGGTCGGGGCGCCGGCGTTTCGCCAGTATGCCTTTGCGCCCGGTCCGTTCTACGGGCCGGGGACGCGGGTCGCGGTCGTCACGAACGACCCCGACGAGGCGCACCGGAGCGCCGCCGAGCTGGTGGTGCTCGCACCCGTGACCCCGACGTGCGAGGCGCTCGCCGCCCGTCTTCCCGCACGCGAGCGAACGTCGTCCCGAGCCGCCCCGGAGCGGCCCCCCGACCCGGGCCCGACGGACGGCCCGCTCACGGCGGCGCACGTCTTCTCGGCGCTCGCGTGGCGCCTGCCGCGCGACGCGGTCGTGTTCGAGGAGGCGCCCTCGAGCAAGCCCGAGCTGCACGCGCGGATCGCGGCGCGTGCTCCACTCGGGTTCCTGAGCCCCGCGAACGGCGGTCTCGGGTTCGCGATCCCGGCCGCGGTCGGCGTCCGGATGGCCCTCCCGGAGCGACCGGTGGTCGCGATCGTCGGCGACGGATCGTCGCTCTACGCGATCCAGGCCCTCTGGAGCGCGGCGCACTACGGGATCGGGGCCGTGTTCGTGATCCTCGCGAACGGCGGCTACGCGGTGATGGACCGCCTCGCGGAGCTCCAGGGCGGCATGTCGGTCTGGCCGTCTTTCCCCGAGATCGACCTCTCCGGCCTCGCGCGCTCGTTCGGCTGCCCGGCGCGTCGCGTGAGCTCGTTCGACGAGCTCGAGACCGCGCTCGACGAGATCGTCCCGGGTCTCGCCGGCCGCGACGAGCCGCTGTTCCTCGAGGTGGCCGTCGCGCCCGACGCGAGCTTCGTGCCCTGAGCGACGTGGCGCCGGCTCAGAAGACGACGACCGCACGACCGCGCAGGCCGCCGGCCTCCATCCGCCGCTGCGCCTCGGCGGCCGCCTCGGGCGGATAGATCCCGGTGACCCGCGGCACGAGCACGCCCTCGTGCGCGAGCTCCCGCACCTCCCACAGCCAGTCCGTCCGCTCGAGCGCCGTCCAGACCTGCACCCTCTCGATCCGGATGCCCTGCTCGACGTCGGCGCCGTCCCAGGTCCGGACGACGGCGATCGACCCGCCCTCGCGGATCGCGGGGAACACGTCCCGACGGAGCAGCGCCGTGTCGAAGACCGCGTCGACGCCTTCGGGAGCGACACCGCGGACCGCGGCGGCGAGCCCGCTGCCGCGCGGGAGGACGACGTCGGCGCCGAAGCCTCGGACGAGCGCCTCGTCGTGCGGAGCGGCGTCTGCGAGCACCCGGAGGCCCCGCCGCTTCGCGATCGGGATCACGTAGGACGCGAGGAGGCCGGCGCCGCCGGTCACGAGGAGTGTTCGGCCCTCGACGAGCCTCAGCAGATCCAGGCCGTGGAGAGCGGTCAGCCCGTTCATGGGCAGTGTTGCCGCGTGTTCCGAGGGCATCCCGTCCGGCGCGGACACGACAGACGCGGCCGGCACGACGACGAGCTCCGCCTGTGCTCCGCCCTCCGGACGGCGTGGAGCGACCGCCGCCATCGTGTCGTCGCCGACGGCGACGTGCGCGACGCCCGCGCCGACCGACTCGACGACGCCGGCTGCGTCCATCCCGGGCACCCACGGCGGCGGTAACCCCTCGGCGCCGAGCTGCCTCAGCCCGATGTCCGTCGGGTTCACCGCCGCGGCCCGGACCCTGAGCCGAGCCTCGCCGGGGCCGGGCTCGCGCACCTCGCGCTCGATCACGCGGACGACCTCCGGTCCTCCCGGCTGCGTGATCCCGACTGCGCGCGCCGTCGTCACAGCCGGTCGAGCAGGTCGGCGACGGTGTCGAGCGTGACGTGGGGGCGGCGCCGCTCGGGGATGCGGGCGACGTCGAGCTCGCCGCTGATCCCGCTGCGGACGAGCACCGTGAGGGAGCCGCCGAGGTGGCCGAGCGGGACATCGAGCGCGGCGTCGTCGCCGATCACGGCGGTCGCCTCCGAGGGAACCCCGAGCCGCGTCTCGACCTCGCGCACCGCCGCACGTGACGGCTTTCCCACGACTACGGGCCGCGCGCCCGTCGCCTTCGCGAGCGCGGCGGTCAGCATCGCGCCGCGGCTGAAGATCGGGCCGTCCGCACCGGCGTACGCCGGGACGTAGCTGCCGGTCAGGAGCCGGGCACCGGCGACGACGGCGCTCGCGGCGCGCTCGAGCTCGTCGAAGTCGACGTCGCGCGGCTGGGCGACGAAGACCGCGTCGACGCGGGTGCCGTTCAGGCCGTCCACGAGCCGCACCCCTTCCGCCTCGAGGTAGCGGTGGGCGGCGTCGGTCATGAACGGCAGGACGCGCGGGGCTTGCGTGAAGCGGTCGAGGTACGCCTGGAGCGAGCGGAGGGGCGTGAGCATCTGCTCGTCGTCGACCGGAAGCCCTGCCTTGCGCAGCTCGACCGCGATCGCCTCCGGCGCCACGTGGCTGCCGTTCGTGAACAGGACGTAGGGCCGCCCGGACGCCCGGATCCGCTCGAGCACCTCCCGGGCGCCGGGGATGAGCCGCACCTCCGCGCCCGCGCGGTGGACGAGCGTCCCGTCGACGTCGAAGACGAAGCCGCGGACCTCGTCAAGACGCACGGCGCCACACCACCAGGTCGTCGCTTTTCTGGACGCGCACGTAGGAGAGCTCCCTGCGTCGCTCGAGCTCGTGCAGGAGGCGGACGAGCGGCGCACGACCCGCCGCGCGGGTCGGCGCGGGCTGCTCGGAGATCGACGGCGCCGCGCGCATCGCGTCCACCTGCTCCTGAGGCATCGTCAGGCGCAGCAGGAGCTCCTCGTCCGAGATCCGCCGGCCGAAGCGGGCGCGTGCGCCTTCGAGGCCGACCGGCTGCGCGTCGCGCAGGGCGTCGACCTTCGGCAGCGAGAGCACCCGCTCGGTCACGGCCGGGTCGGGTGGCGCGGCGAACGCGCCGTAGTGCCCGAGGAAGTAGCGAACCGTCTCGTCCGACACGCTCGACCACCGCTCGGGATCGATCACGTTGCGGGTCGCCTGGAACGCGACAAGCTGCGAGACCGGGGTGACGAGGATCGGGTAGCCCATCTCGGCACGCACCCGTACGACCTCGTCGAGCACCGCGTCGAACAGCTCCGGCCGGCGGATCTCCGCGAGCATCCGCCGCGTCGTACTCCCGCGGCACGCCGGCCGGCAGGCCCTTCTCGCGCACGAGCGCCTCGAAGTACGCGGACCCGGCCGCGAGCTCGTCCGTGTCGAGCGCGTGCGCGTAGCCCTCCGCCTCGAGGTTGCGGAGCGTCGACTCGGCGGTCGGCTGCGAGGTGCCGTTCCCGGCCGGGCCGAGGGCCGTGTGCAGAACGTCGAAGCCGGAGCGTAGGCCCTCCATGTACGCCAGCGGAGCGAGCCCGATCGTGCAATGGCTGTGCAGCTCCACCGTGCGTCCGGTCGCGGCGAAGTGCGGCCCCAGCTCGCGAACCGCGTCCGTCGTCAGGAGCCCGCCCGGGTCCTTGAGGTAGAAGCGGTCGATGTCGGCGCAGTCGGCGAGCGCCGCGACGCGCTCGGCGTAGTACGCGTGCGTGTGCACTGGGCTGATCGAGTACGTCAGCCCGACGACGACCTCCTC
>DASSVY010000077.1:0-10262 GCA_035705535.1 Gaiella sp.
GAGGACTGGGCACGCGAGCACCATCCGAAGTGGCTCGAGGAGCGGCGCAGGCTATAACCCGCGCGTGGCCGCGTATCGCTACGTCGTCGCGGACGTCTTCACGCGGACGCCGCTGACGGGGAACCAGCTCGCGGTCTTCACCGACGCGCGCGGCCTCGACGACGGGACGATGCAGGCGCTCGCGCTCGAGCTCGGCTTCTCCGAGACCGTCTTCGTGCTCCCGCCGGAGAAGGGCGGCACGGCGAGGATGCGGATCTTCAACCCGAAGGAGGAGATGCCGTTCGCCGGGCATCCCGTCCTCGGGACGGCGTTCGTGCTCGGCGCCCCGCTCCAGCGGGGGATGATCGAGCTGGAGACCGGCGTCGGCATCGTGCCGGTCACGCTCGAGCGGGACGAGCAGGGCGCGATCGCGTTCGGGCGGATGAGCCAGCCGGTGCCGACGATCGAGGCGGCGGACGAGCGGCGCGTCCTCGCCGCGCTCGGAGTGGCCGCCGCGGAGCTGCCCGTCGAGCTGTACGACAACGGCGCACGCCACTACGTCGTGGTGCTGTCGTCGGAGGCGGAGATCTCCGCGCTCCGACCCGACAACGGCGCGGTCGCCGCCCTCGAGGTCACCGGGCTCAACTCGGTCGCCCGCTCGGGGAGCCGATGGCGCAGCCGGATGTTCTGGGGGAACGGCGAGGACGCCGCGACGGGTTCGGCGGCAGGTCCGATCGCCTGCCATCTCGCCCGGCACGGCGAGATTTCCTGGGGCGAGGAGATCGTGCTCGAGCAGGGCGTCGAGATGGGGCGGCCGTCGATTCTCCACGCGCGCGCGGAAGGTCGTGACGGCACGATCGACGCCGTCGAGGTCGGCGGCTCCGCTGTCGTCGTCGCTCGCGGCGAGTTCCAGCTGCCCGGCTAGCCGCCGAACTTCGCCACGAGCTGGTCGAGATCGTCGTCGGCGGGGAGCTGGCCGTCCGGCGTCAACCCGCTCACGACCTGCGGGACGACCTTCGCGAGCACGTCCGCGGCCTCGTCGTGCGAGATCCCGGCGTTCTGCGCCAGCTCGTCGACGGCGTCGTCGCCGACGACGCCCCTGACCTCCTGACCCGACACGGCCTCGTTCGAGCCGGTTCCCACCCAGGAGTCCGCCTGCGACGACAGGCCGCTCGCCTGGGCGCCCTGCACCATCTTCGAGAGCCCGCCGCCCTTGAGGAGCTTGGCGAGGAGCGGGCCGAGCGCCGCCGCGACCGCGGCCACGTTCATGCCCTTTGCGGCCGTGCCGGGGCTCCCGCTCGCGCCGCCGCCCAGGAGGCCGCCGAGCATGTCCTCGAGTCCACCGAGCCCGCCGCCCTGCGAGCTGCCGCCGCTCCCGCCGCCCAGCAGACCACCGAGCAGGTCGTTCAGGCCGCCTCCTTCGCCTCCGCCGGCCTGCTTCGTGAGGCTGCCGAGCAGATCGTCGAGCCCTGCCATGCCGATCACCTCCCGATCGTCGCTTCGGCGATCGTCGCACAACGGTCAATCGAGCAGCGCGACCGCGGAGATCTCAGGCAGCTCGACCTCGAGCGCGGCCCAGAAGCGGCCGCCGTCGCGTGAGACATGGAGCCGTTCCGCGGTCGCGAACAGGACGAGGTCGGGATGGTCGGCCGAGATCGCGATTGCCACTCCGCGCCCGAGTCCCGCACCGGCCTCGCGCCAGGTCGTCCCACCGTCGTTCGAGACGACGAGCGGAGGACGGCGGTCGACGATCGCGACGACGGTTGACCCGGACGCCGCGGCGGCGACGACCAGCGGCAGGTCGACGTGCGGCACCGGTGCCGGCTCGAGCGGCTCCTCCGAGAGACCGACGAGGTCCTCCTCCTCGAGATCGATCTCGGCGGTCCCGAGCGCGCAGGCGACGAGGGCGGTGCTCATGGCCGGGCGATCAGCCCCGCGACGATCCTCGCGGCGTTGGCGGCAGCTTCCACCGGCTCGGCTCCTTGCGATCGCCCATCGAGATAGAGGAGGGCGAACGAGTCGCCCGCACCGGTGGGGTCGACCGGACCGTCGACCGGGTGGGAAGCGATCTCCGCGGCGGCCTTCGGCGTGACGACGACTGCACCCTCCGAGGCGAGCGTCAGCACGACCTCTGCCACGCCGAGCGACCGGAGACGCTCCGGCTCGGTCCCACCGGCGAGCGCGTGCGCCTCGTCCTCGTTCATCGTGAGGATCTCGAGCGAGCGGAAGATCTCGTGGTCGACGCCCGCGTCCTCCGCGAGAGGGCCGGTCCTGCCGAGGCGGACGAGGCCCTGGGCATCGAGCAGCAGCCGTCGTCCGCCGCGCGCGAGCGCGGCGACCGTCTCGGCCGGGAAGTCCGTGCGGAGGAGTCCGGCGACCTGCACCCACCCCGCATCGGCGAGCGTCCCTGCTGCCCAGCTCTCGACGTCGTCCGGTGTCCATGGGTCCCCGACGGCGTCCACCGTCATCACGCGGCGGTCGCCGTCGTACTGGAACGAGAACTCCGTCGTCCGCTCCGCGTCCCGACATGCGACGGGGAGGCCCAGCGCCTCGAGCGGCGCCAAGGCCACCTCGCGGTCGGCGGGTGCGCAGCCGGTCGCGACGGCGACGTCGGCGCCGACGTGCGCTGCCGCCCGGGCGGCCCAGAACACGCCGCCGCCCGCCCTCGGAGGCGCGCCCGCCACCCGGTCGACGGAGAGGTTCCCGACCAGCGCGATCCGGCTCACGCGCGTCCCTGCCCGGCAGCCGCTCCCACCCGGCGGAGCCGGGCTCCGCGGCCGCCTGGCCCCGCTCGCGGCACGGTGCCTTCCGGGCCCGTACCCCGCCTACAGTGCCATCCGGCCCCGCACCGCGAGCGAGGCCCCAGGAACGCGCGGGCGCTTGGAGTTGACGCACAGGGTCTCAGGCGCGCACCGCCCCGGCCCGCACGACTCGTGCCGCGCCGGCGACGACCAGCGCGACCACGAACGACACGACGAAGCTCGGGAGCGTCGCGCCGATCCGCCACGACGGCGGATCGAGCCGCTGGACCTGCTCGACCCACCAGGTCGGCCCCGTCGGCGAGAGCCACTGGTAGGCCACGAAGCCCGCCGCCCATGCGAACAGCGCGCCGACGCGCGTCGGGCCGCCGTCGAGGAGCTCGGCGCCGACGTACCGCCGCCCCGCCGCGAGCCAGTCGGCGAGCAGCACGGCGAAGAGAGGCACGAAGCACGAGCCGAGGAGGAAGAGGAAGGACTGGAAGCTCGAGAGCTCGAGCGTCAACGCGCCGATCGTGCCGATCGCGGTGGTGAGCGCGATCAGGAGCCTCTGCGACACCTGGGGGACGAGATTCTGGAGCGAGACCGCTCCCGAGTAGGCGTTCGCGAAGGCCTCGTCGGTCTCGGCGATCGTCAGCGCCAGGAGGACGACGAGCGCGAGCGCGCCGCCGGAGGCGATCGCCGCTGGGAGCGCCGCCGCGTCCGACACGTCACGCGTGAGGAGCACGACGGCGCCGAGGGCCAGTAGGAGCGCGTCCGGGACCGCGTAACCGATGCCCGTGCCCCAGAACGCGCCGCGCGGGGTCCGGGCGAAGCGCGTGTAGTCGGCGGCGAGCGGAATCCACGAGACCGTGACGCCGACGACGAGGTCGACGCCCTGCCATGTCGAGAGACCGCCCTCGCCCGGCCGATTCCAGGCGTCCTCGAGCCCGCCGCCCGTCAGCCCCCACCAGGCGAGGTACGCGATCGCGAGCGGGACGACCCACACGGCGAGCTTGCGTACGACGGTGCGTACGACGCCGATCGGCCCCATCAGCCCGAGCACGAGCGTCGCCGCGCCGAACGCGAGCGTCCAGGCCCAGCGCGC
This sequence comes from Gaiella sp., assembly GCA_035705535.1. Taxonomy (GTDB): domain Bacteria; phylum Actinomycetota; class Thermoleophilia; order Gaiellales; family Gaiellaceae; genus Gaiella. The sequence goes on from DASSVY010000077.1 coordinate 3,823, forward strand.
CTGGAAGCCGAACACCTCGTCCGACAGCGCGGACGCGGCGGTCGCGATCACCAGCAGCTCGAAGATCGTCCAGCCGAGGCACTGCACGACGTTGACGACCGTCGGGACGTACGAGCCGCGGGTGCCGAGCGGCGCCCGCATCAGCACCATCGCGGGGACGCGCGCCTGCGCGCCGATCGCGGCCGCCGCCGCAAGCATCAGGTTCCCGACGAGGCAGCCGACGGCGATGGCGACGAGTGCGCTCGGCAGGGAGAGCGCGGGCACGAGCACCGCGCCCGCGACGACGACGAGGAGCGAGACGCCGAGGTTGCCCCAGAGGAGGCCGAGGTCGAGGCCCCCGAGCACGCGGAGCCTCTCGGGGACCGGCTCGATCCCCCAGGATCCCTCGTGCGCGCTCAGTACGCGCCGCGCCCCGAGAGGACGGCCGGGATCGTGCGCGCGATGATCGTCACGTCCGACCAGATCGACCAGTTCTCGATGTACGTGAAATCGAGCCGGACGAGGTCGTCGAACTCGAGCCCCGAACGGCCGGAGATCTGCCACAGCCCCGTCATCCCGGGCAGCACGTGGTAGCGGGCCCTGTGCCAGTCGGAGAGCATCGCGTGGTCGCGAAGCGGCAGCGGTCGCGGGCCGACGAGGCTCATCTGCCCGCGGAGGACGTTCCAGAGCTGCGGCAGCTCGTCGAGCGAGAACCGGCGGAGCGTCCTGCCGACACGCGTGATCCGCGGGTCGTCTCGGATCTTGAACAGCGCGCCGGACGCCTCGTTCTCGTCCTCGAGGTCGGCCTGGCGGTCGGCGGCGTCGGCGTCCATCGTCCGGAACTTGAGCATCCCGAACTCGCGCTCGCCGACGCCGATGCGGCGGTCGACGTAGAGCACGGGGCCTCGCGAGTCGAGCTTGATCGCGGCGGCGATCAGCAGCCAGAGCGGGATCCCGACGATCACGATCAGCGCGGCGACGACGAGATCGAAGACCCGTTTCGAGAGCCACGCGAAGCCGCTGAGCACGGGCGGGCGCAGCTCGAAGAGCGGGACGCCCTGACCCGGCACGTACTGGCCCTCGTGGACGAGGAGGTCGGTCGTCGCGGGGGCGAGCTTCACCTTCACCGCGTGCCGGTGGGCGAGCTGGACGACGTCGAGCACGGTCTGCTCGTCGAAGTCGGCCTCGGTGAGGACGACCTCGTCGGGGCGGTCCCGCTCGAGCATCACCGCGAGGCGGTCGAGCTCGGGCGCCGAGGGCGGGCCCGTCAGCGTCCCGACGACGTCGATCGCGAGACCGCCCTGCGCCGCATGCAGCTGCCGCTCGAGGTGCCGGAGGCTGTCCTCGTCGCCGACCAGCAGCAGGCGGCGGCGGACGCCGGCGACTCGCATCAGCTCGAGCGCGATCGAACCGTAGGCGGCGCGGAGGGCGCCGATCGCGAGAGCACTCGTGACGACCGCCGTCGGGATCAGCCCGGTCGTCGTGAACCGGTGGTCGGTGCCGAGGCCGAAGGCGAGGACGATCAGCGCGACGAGGATCAGCGCGCCGAGGATCCGGCCGGCCCCGGCGCGCCGCTCGCGCGGCGCATAAAGGCCGCTCTGCAGGAAGACGAGCACCGTGACCGGCGCGAGGAACGGGAGCCAGTCGGCGGGTCCGGTCTGCCAGAGCAGCGACCAGTAGATGGTGTCGCCGTACACGATCGAGCGCAGCACGAGCGCGCTGTAGACCCCGAGAGCGAGCCCCGCGATGTCCGCGGCGACGAGCGCGACGATACTGAGCGAGCGGCGCACGAGGCCGACGAGCGGGCCACGTGACGCTACATAGAGCCTGGCGCGGCGGACGTCCTCTGCACCGGTCGGCGGGCCGGCGCTCTCGACCGCCCTCGTTGGAGTCGGCACGTCGGGATTCTACGGCCCGTCGGGGATTGAGCCGTTCTCCACGCTGCCGGCGGTCACCGGCTCGCCCCGCGCGACGTCGGTCCAGGGCACGACCGGCCAGTCGGCCGCGGACGCTGCGACGAGGTCGAGATCGCTCCGCTGCCGCCGGCGGGCGAGCACGTGCAGGCCGAGCGCGATCAGCCGCCGCCGGCGCGGGTCGACGAGGTCGGTGTCGTGGAAGTACGCATGGACACGGGCAGCCAGGCCGGGACGAAGCGCCGCGCGAAGGAGGTCGCCGGCACCGTGCGTCGTCGGCACGGCGGCCAGCCTCGTCGCGTCGAGGTCGATCCACGCCGGCCGGTCGAGCTGTGCCCAGGCCGCGCCGTCGTCCAGATAGGGCGGGCGGGTCGTGCGCGGCGTCACGTCGACGTATCCGAGGGCTGCGCACGCGGCGGTGACGGACGCGTCCGTGTACCAGCCGCCGCCGCAGAACAGCGTCGGCGCAAGCCCCTGCGCGCGGAGCCACGCGCCTTCGCGGGCGACGCGCTCGGCGGGGTCGCCACCGGTCGGCCGGGCGTGGGTCGGGCTCGTGAAGTGCGCGTGGTGACCGAATGGCCCCACGGCGGCTGCGGCCCGGGCCCGCTCGAGCCAGGTCGCCTCGTCGTGCTCCCCCGCCTCGGAGTCCGGTGGCCGGATCAGCGCCGCGACGGGAATTCCACCCGGCGGGCGCTCCTGGAACGCCGCGAAGGCAGCCCACACCCGGTCGTCGAGCGGTCGTTCGACGTGGCAGGAGACGACTGCGTACCGTTCCGTGACCGTGGGCGGCATCGCGCAACGCATACCACGTCTGGGGTCCGTCTCAGAGTGAGCAGCCATGTCGAGATGCGACGCCCACCACTCGCCTCTCGACGGGTGATCACTCCGAGACGAACCCCCGCTGTTGCGCTCGTGGTCGCCGCCGCCGCGCTGCCGCGCCTCGCGGTGCTCGCAGTCGAGCGGAACGACGTCCTCACCCGGTACGTCGAGAAGAGCGACACCTTCGCGCGGACGCTCGTGTCGAGTGGGACGTTTGGCTTCATCCCTGACGTCCCGTCGGCCTACACGCAGCCGCTCTACGCGTGGTTCCTCGCCGCCCTCTACTGGCCGTTCGAGCGCTCGTGGGTCGTGGTCGGCCTCGCGCAGATCGCCGTCGCGGTGGCAACGGCGCTCGTCGTCCTCGTGATCGGCACGCGACTCTCGTCGGTCACGACCGGCGTGCTCGCCGCGCTCGTCACCACTCTGCATCCGTATCCCGTGTGGCACGACGTCCACGTGAACCGGGAGATCCTCGACGGGCTCCTGCTCGCGCTGATCGTGCTGTTCGCATTGATCGCGTACGAGCGGGCGTCGCCCGCCTACGCGGCCGCGACTGGGGCCGTCGCGGGTCTTGCGATCCTCTCGAATGCGAGGCTTCTCCTCCTGCCGCTCGTGCTCGTCCCGTACGTCGCATGGCGCGCGGCCGGGCGGCGCCTGCTTCTGGCGGTGCTCGTGGTCGGGGCGGCCGCGGCGGTGATCGCGCCGTGGGTCGTCCGCAACCAGGTCGTGATCGGCTGCGCGACGATCACGACGGACAGCCGCGCGCTCTGGAAGGCGAACAACCCCGCCACCCACGCAGTGCTCGCCCGGGGAGGCTGGATCGACGACGTGCCCGACCTGCCCGACGTCCCGCCCTGGCCCGAGAAGGCGGCCGGGATCTCGGTGGCCGCCGCGAAGGCCGTCGACGAATGCGCCCAGTCGCGGTTCTACCGCGACCAGGTGTTCGACTTCTGGCGCGACCACCCGGGCGAGAAGGCGCGGCTGGCGGCGCAGGCGATCGGGATGCTCTGGTCCCCGTTTCTGAGCGTGACGGCGGACGAGGCCGGACAGCAGGGCGTCGCCGACCTCGCCCAGCGCACGGTCGAGCCGGCGTTCGTCTTCGTGCTCTACGCGTTCGCGCTGTGGGGCGCCTTCCTGGCGCCGCGCCGGTTCGTCGCGCTTGCCGCCCTGCTCCTCGCGTTCAACACGGTGATGGCGATGGTCTTCGCCGGGACGACGCGCTACCGCGTCCCCTGGGACTTCCTGCTAGCGCTGCTCGCCGCGTTCGCGCTCGAACGCGCCTGGGAGCTCGTCCGGGAGCGCCGCCGCGCGCCGGTCAGGTAGAGGGTCTCGGTCCGCTCGGTGCAGCGCTCCTGCGAGAACGCGGAGAGCGCGCGCTCCCGCCCGGCCGCCCCGAGCGCGGCGGTGCGGGCCGGGTCGCGGGCAAGCTCGACGATCGCCCCGGCCAGCGCCGCGGGATCCCCCGCGGGCACGACGAGGCCCGTCTCGCCCGCCGCGACGAGCTCCGGCAGCCCGCCGACGTCGCTCGCGATCACCGCGCGCCCGCGCTCCATCGCCTCGAGGGCGACCATGCCGAAGCCTTCGCCGAACGACGGGACGACGACGATCTCCGCGCGCTCGTAGACAGGCCCTGGCGGAGCGACCCTGCCGAGGAACGTGACCCGGTCGTCGAGCCCGAGCCGCGTCACCGTGGCGCGAACCTGTGTTTCGAGCGGTCCGTCGCCCGCGATCTCCAGGGCGAGCCCCGGCACCTCGTCGCGGGCCCTGCGAACGGCTTCGAGCAGGACCTCGTGCCCCTTGATCGGGATCAACCTGCCGACGATCGCGAGGCTCGGCTCCCCCGGCGGCGCCGGCGGCGGGGCACCCGGCTCGATGCCGTAGTGGACGATCTCGAAGGCGCGGGCGTCGAAGCCCTCGTTCTCGGCGAGGTACCGGGCAAGACCCGCGGAGATCGCGACGTGGATGTCGGCGAGCCGGGCGATCGTCCGGTCGGCCGCCGCGAACGTCTGTCGGTTGCGAAACGGGTTGAACCCGTGCTTCGTCGAGACGCTCAGGGGGACGCGTGCCAGGCGGGCCGCAGGGAGGCCGTGGAAGTCCGCGTGGACGAGGTGCGTGTGGACCACGTCCGGCCGCGCGCGCCGGATCGAGCGGACGAGCTTCCCGAGGACGAGCGGGTCGATCGACGCCCGCATCCGCATCCGCTCGACGGGGACACCGGAGCGCTCCAGGCGCTCGGCGAGCTCCGCCGCGCCGGGCTCGTCCTCGTGCAGCATCACGAGACGGACGTCGTGGCCGCGTTCGCGGAGGGCGGGAAGCAGCAGTAGCAGGTGGTTCTCGGAGCCCGAGATCCCCGCGACCTTCGCAACGTGGACGAGCTTCAGCGTCACCCAGCGAGCTCGACGACGCGATCGGCCCAGACGTCGACCGAGTGCTCGCGCGTCACGGTGCCGCGCAGCGTCCGCCCGAGCGCCTGCCGGTCGGCCTCGAGCACGAAGCGGATCGCCTCCGCAAGGCTCTCCGGGTTTCCGTGCTCGAACCGGAGCCTCTCGGGTAGGAGCGTGTCGAACGCGTGATTCGACGCGATCACCGGGAGACACGTTGCGGCCGCCTCGTAGACGACCTTGTCCGCGGCGCCTTCGCGCATGTCGTTGACGAGCGCGTCGACGTCGGCGTACAGCGACGGAACGGCATGCCTTGGCACGGGGCCGCTGACGTCGACGCGGTCGAGCAGGCCGAGGTCGATGACGAGCCGGTCGAGCGCCATCCGGTGCATCCGCTCCTCTTCGGTCAGGGACGGCCCGACGATGCGGAGCCGCACCTCCGGCACCTGCTCGGCGGCCCGCATGATCGTGACGAGCCCCTTCGCGGGCGACGTCCGGCCGAGCGCCAGGAGCGTGACGGGCTCGCGATCCTCCGGCCGCTTGACGCACGGCAGGTCGGAAACGTCGATCCCGTGGCCGATCGCGACGAGCTTGCGGGTCTTGATCGGGAACGTCCGCTCGTCGACGCTCAGCACCTTCGACGAGGCGCGGGTCGCGGCGGAGAGCAGCGCGCTCCGGCGCCAGTGCGTGAACCAGAGGAGCACTTTGACGCCGGTCGGCCGCGCGAGCGGCGCGGCGAGGACGGCGTAGATCGGGCACATGTGCGCGAGCACCGCGCTTGGCCGGGGCCGCCGGCTCAGCTCGCGCGCGAGTGCACTCTCGAAGCGCATGCCGCGTCTCGCGCGCCGGCTCGCGCTGAAGGTCCTGATCGTGGCGTTCTCGGGCAACGCGCCCTCGGTGGCCGAGTCGGTGAGCACGACGAGCTCGTCGACGCGCTCGGCCAGCGCGCGCAGCTTCGGGACGGTCGCGCCGAGCACCGCGCTCGCTGGGTCGACCTGCTGCGTGACGACGATCAGCTTCATCCGCGCCTCGCCTCGACCGCGGCACCGACGAGCTCGACGACGCGGTCGGCGTACTCGTCCGCGGTGTAGGTCCACTCGGCGGAGCGCGCCAGCCCGCCGGCGCCGAGACGTTCGGCGAGCGCCCGGTCGGAGAGGATCCGGACGAGCGCGTCGGCGATCGACTGAGGCCGGTCGGGGTCGACGAGCAGCCCGGTCTCCTCGTCGGAGACGACGTCGGGGATGCCGCCTGCGCGCGCTCCGACGACGGCGCGACCGCGGCAGAGCGCCTCGAGCACGACCCGCGGCGTGCCCTCGGAACGCGAGGCGAGGAGAAGCAGCCACGCGTC
>DASSVY010000078.1:0-2566 GCA_035705535.1 Gaiella sp.
CTTCTCGGCTTCCTCCTCGCCGTCCTTGGCCTCGCGGCGAGCTGGACGACCGCCGGGACGACCGTGGCGACGATGCTGCTCCCCCTCCTCGTGCTCGCGATCCCGATCCTCGACACGACCCTCGTCACGGTGCGTCGCCTCGCGGAGCGCCGACCCGTAACGCAGGGCGGCACCGACCACACGTCCCACCGGCTCGTCTACTACGGCCTCTCGGAGACGCGGGCGGTGGGGCTGCTCGCGCTCATCGGCGTCGCGCTCGGCGCCACAGGCGTTGCCTACAACGTGCTCGACCGGCCCGCCGTCACGGCGCTCGGGATCCTCGTCACGTTCGCGCTGCTCGTGCAGTTCGGGAGCTTCCTCGCAGAGCTGTCCGAGAACGAGCGCCTGGGGCGCCCGGGAGACACGTCCCTCCGCCACGCGATCACCGTGCAACCCCGCCGGCTGATCGAGCTCGCGGCCGACGCGGTCCTCGTCGGCGGCACGTTCCTCGTCGTCTACCTCCTGTTCGTCGACGGGCGCGGCACGCAGCTCCAGCGCGGGACGTTCCTCGCCGTCCTCCCGATCCTGCTCGGGACGACGTACGTCGTCTACGTCGTCGGAGGCGTGTACCGGCGTGTCTGGCGCTTCGCGACGGCGAGGGACCTCGCGATGATCGCCGTCGCGTCGCTCGCCGCCACCGCCGCGGCCTGGGCGATCGTCATGGCCACCCGGGATCTCGGCGACTTCCCGCGCGAGGTCTTCCCCGTGTATGGGGTGGCGGCCGCCATGCTCGCGGTGCTCTCCCGCACGCTCGTCCGGTTCGTCCCGACCGCGGGGAGCGCCGACGACGGCAGGACCCGGGTGCTCGTCCTCGGCGCCGGGAACGCCGGGCGAGGGTTCGTGCGCGCGCTGAGGCCCTCCGCGGACGTCCAGGTCGTCGGGTTCCTCGACGACAACCCGCGTCTCCACCGGCGGCGGATCCAGGGCGTCCCCGTGCTGGGAACGACCGACGACGCGGCCGCCGTGCTGACCGCGACGGCGGCCGACGAGCTCGTGATCACGATCCCGGACGTCTCCGCCGACCGCCTCGCCAGCCTCATCGACGCGTGCGAGACGGCAGGTGTCGGCCATCGGGTCGTCGCGAGCGACACCGTCACCGGCCGCACGGTCTCGCAGGCGCTCGCGGAGTGACCACGGCCGGCGCAGCCGCACACCCCGTGCCGGGCGGCATCACCGCGGCCCGCGCACGGGTCGACCGGCTGATCCCGCTCGTCGGCGCGTACCTCCTCCTCGCGACCTTCTACGCGTGGCAGGCCTGGCGGCGCGAGACGCCGACGATCTTCACCGACGAGCTCGAGACGACGCAGATCTCGCGGGCGATCGCCGACACGGGGCACGCGATGCGGCGCGGGGAGCCTTACGGGTTCACGAGCCTCGTGCCGTACCTGACCGCGCCGTTCTGGTGGATCCACCCGGTGGCGAGCGCGTACGAGACGATCAAGACGGTCCAGGCGTTCGTGATGGCGAGCGCGATCTTCCCCGCCTATCTCCTCGCGCGGCGCGTCGTCACGCCCGGCTGGGCGCTGTTCGCGGCCGTGGCCACGATCGCAGCGCCGGCGCTCTCGTACTCCCCGATCCTCGTGGAGGAGCCCTGGGCCTATCCCGCGGCGACGCTCGCCCTGTGGCTCACGGTGCGGGCGGCCGACAGTCCGACCCGGGCGTCGTTCGCGCTCGCGTTCGCGGCCTGCGTCGTCGCGGTGCTCATCCGCTCGCAGCTCGTCGCGCTCTTCGGCGCGCTCGTCGCGGGGCTCCTCGTGCTCGGCTGGCGGTCGGCATGGATGCGCCGCTATCGCGCGACGTGGTCTACCTGGGACACCGTCGGGTTCTGGACGCTGGCCGCCGGCGCGCTGATCGCGGTCGTCGCGCTCGTCGGCCATCGCTCCGGCGAGTGGGCGACTGCAACGACCCTCTGGAAAGGGCGCATGGTCGAGTACGGGAGCTGGGCGGGCGGCGCGTTCGCAATCGGGATCGGGATCATCCCCGCGATCGCGCTCCTGTCGGTGCTCGCCGTGCCCGCGCGTGAGCGAGAGCGCCCCGGCGTGCGCGCGTTCGTCGCGGTGACGGCCGGGGCCGTCGCGAGCTTCGCGTGGTACGCGGCGATCAAGGGGACGTACCTCTCGACGACCTTCTCGAGCCTCGTCGTGGAGCGAAACCTCGTCTACCTCGCGCCGCTCGCGTTCGTCGCGACGGCGTACCTCTTCGAGCGGGCGGCCGCCCCCGCGTGGGCCGTCGTCGTCTCCGGGGTCGTCGTGCTCGGCCTCGTCGTCTGGACGCCGATCGAGCGTGGCCTCGACAGCTTCCCGTACTACGAGGCGCACGGGTTCGCGATCCTCGCGCTCGCGAACCGCGAGTGGGCGTGGCCCGAGAGCCGGATCGCGACGGCGCTCGTCGTCCTCGTGATCGTCTCGGTGCTCCTGCTGCTCCTCACCGCGACGCCGCTCCGTCCGTCGCGCCTCGCGGTCGCGATTCCCGTGACGATCGCGGTGGCGATCCTCGGGTGGAACGCGATCGCCGAGACATACGCCTC
>DASSVY010000079.1:0-4222 GCA_035705535.1 Gaiella sp.
CGAAGGCGAGGGTCAGCGTCTCGCCCGCGACCTCGGCGTCCACGTCGTGAGCCCGCTCGACGGGATGAAGCCCGCCCAGCTCCACGGCGCCCAGGCCGTGCTGATCCTCGGCGGCTAGCTACCCCGCAGGCGCGGCTACCCGTGTGCGAACGGGTAGAGGTCTTTCGACGCCGTCCACTGACCTCCACCGGCGTGCGGCCCGCGCCAGTGGTTGAAGACGACCAGGAACGGCTGACCGTTGGCGTCCAGCGCTTCGAAGAAGAATCCCTCGTATGGCCAGCCGGTGCGATCGTCGCCGGTCGGTCGCTTCGGATCGAGGATCCGCAGGATCGCGGGGACGGCCCGTGCGAGCGCGGCCGGCCGATTCGTCGAGACGACGACGTACGGCGCTTGCTGGCGGGGCCATCGGACATACACCTGTCGGGCGCGGAGGTCAAAGCGCTGTTCCACGTCGCGAAGGCGTCGGCGGAGAGCTTCGATCGGCGGATTTGCGAATCGGCGAGCCGGATCGCGTACCGCGCCCGCGCGGAGCGCGGCGCTCCACTCGGCGTAGGCCCGCCTCGCGGCAGTCGCCGGAGACGGCGGCGCGAGCTTGCCGCGACGCGCGTACTCGTACGCCCGTTCGATGTCCTGTCGCACCGAGCTCGAGAGGTCGACCGGGAGATGCTCGAGCGCACTGCGGTAGCACCCGAGCGGATAGAGCTTGTCGACGTCGCCGTTCGCGTACCAGTCCTCGATCACGGTGCGACCGCAGTCCGCTCGCGCGGCGGCCTGTGCCGACGCCGAGAGGAGCACCGTGAGGAGTACCGCCAGAAACCCGATCGGTGCGAGGCGCTTCACGGCCTGGGAGCGTACTTCGGAGGTGTATGGAGGTGGTGAACGATCACGGTGAGCAGGCGCCGTGGTTCACAGCGTCTTTCACGTGGTCGAAGGCACCGCCCTTCGACCAGTGGTCGCTCTTGGGATCGAGCGTGTACGACCGGTTCCACGCCTCGTAGGCCGCGCACTCATCACCCGTCACAGTCCAGTGGTAGAGGCCGAGGTCGTACCAGGGGTCGGGGTTCTCGGGCTGCAGCCTCGTCGCGCGCTCGTACCAGGCGACGGCGGCGCGCTCGTCGCCCGCCGCATCCGCTGCGACCGCCCGCGCCTCGAGCGGGCCGAGCGACAGCGGGTTCAGCAGGCGCGCGCGGTCGGCGGCGTGAACGGCCTCGGCGATCCGGCCTGCGTCGGCGGCGTCCAGTGACCGCTGCACCTCGTCGTCGGCGAGCGCGGGGAACGCGACCACGAGCACGGCGGCCGCCGTCGCGGCTCCGAGCGCCACGAGTTCCGGCACCCGCGCGCGGATGCGTGCGCGAGGCCGGCCGAGGGCGAGCAGCGCACCGAGGGCGGTGAGCGTCGGAGCCGACACTGCGAGGAAGTCGAGGTCGTAGTCGACGAGCGCGTGGACGCCGAAGGCCAGGACGAGCGCTGCGAGCGCTGCTGCCGCACGCCGGTCCTCGGGCTGGGCGAGCCGCAGCCCGCGGCGCACGCCGACCACCGCGCCTACGACGGTCGCGGCGAGCAGCACGAGCCCGACGATTCCGAGGTCGCCGAGGACCTGGAAGCCGACGCTGTGCGGCTCGGAGGCCTGCGTCGCGTCGGTTCTGACGCGCAGCCGGGCGATGGCGTACGTCCCGGCGCCCGAGCCACCGAGCGGCCGGTCGTGCGCGATGCGGAGCGACTCCTTCCACCAGGCGATCCGGTTGTTCGCGCACAGGTCGGCCAGCCGGCCCGGGACGTTGGCGCACTCACCCCCCGAGAACTGCGACGACGCCCACGAGAACGGATCGCCGACCTTCGCCACCAAGCCGGCCGCGCCGCCGAAGAGCACGAGGGCGCACGCGGCGATGAGCACGGCTCGGACCAGCCGCCGGCGCTGGGAGACGAGCCGTGGGATGGGGAGCTTCCACGCCACGAGCGCGACCGCGAGCGCAACGACCAGCGTGATCACGGCGAAGAGCCGGCCGTCGGAGACCCTGTCGGCGCGCAGGACACCGTCGTCGACGAGCGCGTGGCGCGTGAACGTCCAGGCGGCGACGGCGAGACCCGGCCCTGCGAAGACGGCCAGCCGGAGCGCGTCGGGCACCCGCTCCCGGCTCAGCACGAGCCAGAGGACGACGACCGCGACGGCGCCGACGACACCCGAGCGCGACTGCGTCAGCAGCATCGCGAGCGCTCCGCCATAGACGAGCAGCGCGCCCGACACGCGGAGTCCCGCCCGGCGCTCGTTCGCGAGCCAGAGACCGAAGGCGATCGCGGCGTCGGCGAGGAGCGCGAGCGCGTTCCAGTAGCCGACGGGCTCGCGGAGGCGCGCGATGCGGTCGCCGTCCGGGAAGAGCGAGGGGATCGCGACGCCGAGCAGCGCCCAGCCGATCGCCGCCGCAAGGACGACGGCGAGGAGCGAGGCGAGGCGCCGGACGCCGGCGAACAGCGCTCCGGAGACGAGCCCGAGCGCGAGGAAGGCGAGGTAGACGAGACCACGGCCGAGCCAGTCCCACGAGCGGTCCCCGGCGATCGACCAGGCGATCGAGATCCCCGCCCAGGCAGTCAGCCCCGCCGCGCCCACGATCGCCGTCAGCGCGGCGCGGTCGGGCCGAGGGAGGGGCAGCGTCCCACGGAGCGCGAGTCCGAGCGCAACGCCCGCCACGACGAGCGCCGCGATCCCGACCGACGCGAGCGAGTCGATGCGGGAGCCCCCACCGTGGAACACGGCTGCGGCGAGGAGCGCTCCGACCGCGACGAGCAGGCCCGCCTCCGCGCTGCGTCCTCCTTCGGGCGCGGATCGCGGAGCCGCGTCCATCGCGCGCGAGGCTAGCATGGGCTCAAGAGGGAACCCCGACGCCGAGGCGGACCCGTCATTTCCCGCCTCTAGCGTCTTACACATCGTTTACCCTTCCCTGATCGTCGACCCACGGAGGCAGGGAAGACTCAGCAAGGCCCCTCCCTCCGCAGCCCTCGTGCCAGACGCCGACCTCCGACGCCTCTCATTCCCTGCCCTGGTCCTCGGACTCGTGCTGGCGACCCTCGCGCTCGCGGGACCTGCGGCGGCCGCGCCGAAGTCGTGCGCCGATCAGGTCGTGGCGGACTGGTACGGGGACGGACGGGTGGACAAGGTCTTCCCGGCCCACTGCTACCAGGAGGCGATCCGCTCCCTTCCCGTCGACGTGCTCGACTACTCGAACGCGAAGGAGGACATCCTCCGCGCGCTCGCGTTCGCGCGGAAGGGGGAGAAGGATCCCGGGCCGTCGGGTGGGAGCCAGACCACGGGGAACGGCGCGGGGAACCAGGCCGACCCCGGCGAAGGCCCGAGCGCGGGGACGGACACGACCGGCGGTACAGGTACCGCGACCCATCCGGGCGACGAAGGAACCGGGACCGACGCCTCGGGGGCCGTCGACACGTCCGGGCCGTCGTCCGTGCCGCTTCCGCTGTTGATCCTCGGCGGGCTGGCGCTCCTGCTTCTCGCGGCAGGCGGCGTCGGCTACCTGAGCCGCCGCGCGCAATCCCGCCGCGACGGCGGCCCGCCCGGCCCCGCCTGATCAACGTGAGACCGCCGACCGGCGGTCGCCGCGATGTTTCGCGCTCCTGCGCACCGGTCTGGCGCATCGCCGACACTGACCCGCGATCAGCCGCGACCGGTAGAATCCAGAGCGTGAGCCGGCAGCTGAATTTCTGCTATTTGCAGGAATTTCGGTGCCGTCCGACGGGCGTCCTAGCATGCCCGGTCCGCCCGCAGGACGCGCCCTTGCGCGACCCAGACGGGGAGTGACTCGACATCTCGGCCCGGGAGGACAGCATGGCCACCGCGAAGCAGGCGACGCAGACGGCCCAGACACCGCCGCAGGAGGAGGAGTTCGTCAACAGCGTCCTCGACGAGGAGGCGAGCGTCGCCCCGAAGCGGTACTTCACGATCCCCGGACGCGACCCGTTCGACGAGATCGAGTGGGAGACGCGTGATGCGCTGATCCCGGGCAAGAACGGCCCGGCGTTCGAGCAGCGCGACGTCGAGTTCCCGAAGTTCTGGTCGCAGACCGCGACGAACATCGTCGCCCAGAAGTACTTCCGCGGCCGCATGGCCTCGCCGGAGCGCGAGCGGAGCGTCAAGCAGATGGTCGGCCGCGTCGCCGACACGATCACCGGCTGGGGAAAGCAGGGCGGCTACTTCGCGACGGAGGACGAGGCC
>DASSVY010000080.1:0-5038 GCA_035705535.1 Gaiella sp.
TTGTCCCAGACCGCTCGCGGAGCGAGAACGAGAATCACCGCGGTCCCGAGCGCGGCAGCGCCGACGAAGAGGGCCGCGCCGAGTGCCCGCGCGGCACCCGAGACGCGTCTGGCTCCGGGCGCCAGGAGGGGAGCAAGCACGAGCGGCACGGTCTTCGCGAGAACTCCGAGGCCGAGGAAGAGACAGCCGCCGAGCCACGCGACGACGTCACGAGAGCGCTGGTGTGCGCCGAGGGCCGCGACCGCGAGCGTCACCAGGAGACCGACCTGGACGTCGCTGTTTCCGTGCTGGCAGACGAGGATGATCGCCACGGGGTTGAGCGCGATCCCGACGAGGAGCGCCCGCCGCACGGCGACCCGATCGGCGCCCAACGAGAGAAGTGTTACGTACAACGTGACCACGAGCGCGGATTCCACGAGGACGAGGTACACCCGGAGCGCCGACCAGAAGGCGACATCCAGGAAGCCGGCGACCGCGTCGACCGCGGCGATGACCACGAGCCACAGCGGCGGCCAGTTGATCACCCCGAGCTCGTACGGGTTCCGGCCCTCGTCGAGCGCCGCGAGCGCCGCCTCCCAGTAGTGGACGTCGGTCGAATGCGCGTCTCCGATCAGGACCACGAACGCGGCGCGCGCGATCCAGGCGGCGCCGAGGACGATCGCGAGATCGCGAGTGGTGCTGCGCACGGGAGCGAAGGCTAGAGGCTGGATGCGAAAATCGTGCGCGGCCGCCCGTTTCGCATCAAGCCTCTAGACAGCCCGCCCGTCGTCGTTCCCGCGCCGCCCGAACAGGCCCGCCGTGGCGAGCAGGACGAGCGCCGGGACGAGCGGGACGGAGTACTCCGCGGTCGCGTACACCGCGAGCGACGTCGAGAGCATCAGCAGGAGCGCGGAGCCGGCCAGGACGGCCGGGACGGCGATGTGTCGCGGGCGGCGCCACAGCGCGGCGACGAGCCCGAGCAGCAGCCACATGAAGGGCCGTGGATACAGGCGCGAGAGGTCGTCGATCCGCCGGACGAGCGACGTCCGCCGGGCGCGCTCGGGCAGCCCGCCGAGGAGATGGTTCACCTGCCGGTCGAGCGCGGCCGCCTGCACGCGATCGGCGGGGTAGCGGAACACGAACCCGTGCTCGGTCGGCGACGTCCACACCTCCCGGATCCGCCCGTCGGGAGTCGTGATCGAAGGCGACTCGCGCGAGGAAGGGATCGGCTCGCCGTTTGCCGCGGCCGCGCTCGACGCGGGAATCGCGCTCGACGCAGGACCTGCACTCGACGGCTGCCCCGAGCCGCCCGTCGGCGCGGCGCTCGCAGCGGTGGCGACCGGTGCGTACAACGGCCAGAGGAGCAGCCGCCAGAGATCCTTCGAGACGCCGCGCGCGTAGGTGCCCGGATGCGCGCGGATCGCCTCACGCGCGACGCGGCCGAGATGGCGGTAGTCGTCGTCCCAGCCCCACGTCCGGTCGGACAGGACGGTGAGGTCGTCGAACATGCGGGGGCTACCCGACGAGAAGAACTCCTCGAGGTCGATCCCGCGCGACCGGTAGGGCTCGTTCGGGAGGAGCTCCCGCGAGACGGCCTGCGCGAGCTCCTCCGAGGCCTTGCCGTTCCCCGGCTCGACGATCCTGTCGGCGACGAACGTCCGGAAGAGGAGCGATGCCGACCCGCCGCGGACGACCGTGAAGTCGTCCGCACGGACCGAGTTGTGCACGGCCAGGGCGAAGAGCGGCAGTAGCGCCCCAACCGCGAAGGCTCCGAGCGCCAGCAGGCGCGGCCGACGGCCACGCGCCGCGAGGAGTGGCACGAGCCCGAGGAGGACGAGTACTTGTCCCACCGGCCGCATCAGGACGAGCAGCGCGATCCCCAGGCCGAGCGCCGCCGACCGACCGGTCGTCGGTGACTCGACGACGCGCATGAGGAGCAGGGCGACGAGCGCGAACGCGGCGGCGAACAGCGCGTCGCTTGCGAGCTCGTGGAAGAGGAGGACGTAGCCGGGGTAGACGAGGAGCGCGGCGGCCGTCGTCAACGCGGCGACCGGGCCGAACCGGCGCGCGACGCTGAACCACGCGGCGACGGAGAGCGCGTAGAGGACGGCCGCGCCGACCTCGCTGACGATCGGGCCGAGCTCGAGGAGCGCCCCCGTCACGATCCCCGTGCCGGGCGTCCGCGAGAGGATCGCGTACGGGAAGGTGACGTGCGAGTCGAAGAGCTGCGCGTAGCTCAGGAGGTACCGCGGCAGGTCGCGTCCGGCCTGGAGCGGGAGCGCGAACGAGACGACCCCATAGACGCCCAGGGCGATCACGAAGACTCCGACCTCGGAGACCGGGCTCTCCGCCCACCGGGTGAGGGCGCGACCGGTGCGAACGACCCTGCCTCGGCTGGCCGCCACCGCGCCAGGGTACTCCTGCTCGTGGACGACCCCGGCGGAGACGCGTGCTACGGTCGGGCGCCGTAACGCGATGTCCGAGGCTGCGCCCGAGATCTCCGTCGTCATCCCGTGCCTGAACGAGGAAGAGGCAGTGGGGAAGGTCGTCGACCAGGCGCTCGAGGGGATCCAGCGCTCAGGCCGCACGGGCGAGGTGATCGTCGTCGACAACGCCTCGACCGACCGCTCCGCGGAGGTCGCCGCCGAGCACGGCGCGATCGTCGTGCGCGAGGAGCGCCCCGGCTACGGCAGCGCGTACCTCGCGGGCCTCGCGCACGCGCGCGGCGAGTACATCGTGATGGGCGACGCCGACGAGACGTACCCCATGCAGGAGCTCGCGCCCTTCGTCGAACGGCTCGCCGCCGGCGACGACCTCGTGATGGGCTCTCGCTTCGAGGGGACGATCCACGGCGAGGCGATGCCGTGGCTCAACCGCCACATCGGCAACCCGATCCTCACCGGGCTCCTCAACGTCCTCTTCGGCGTGAAGATCTCGGACGCCCACTGCGGGATGCGGGCGGTGCGGCGCGACGCGCTGCCGGTGCTCGACCTCCACTCCACCGGGATGGAGTTCGCCTCGGAGATGGTCTTCAAGGCGTTCCGCCGCAAGCTCCGGATCAGCGAGATCCCGATCGACTACTACCCGCGGGTCGGCGAGTCGAAGCTCAACCGCTTCGGCGACGCGTGGCGCCACGTGAAGTTCATGCTGCTCTACAGCCCGAGCTGGCTGTACTTCGTGCCGGGCGTCCTGCTGCTGCTGCTCGGGCTGATCGGCGCGATCGCCCTCGCCGCCGGCCCGGTCACGGTGCTCGGCCGGACGTGGCAGATCCACACGCTCTTCGCCTGCATCTTCGCGATCCTCCTCGGCACGCAGATCGTCCAGCTCGGCGTCTTCGCGCGCGCGTTCGCGGCATCCCACCTCGGCGAGAAGGACCCCTGGGTCGAGCGGGCGCACGGGAAGCTGAGCGTCGAGCACGGCCTCGTCGTCGGCGGTCTCCTGCTGCTCGCCGGGCTCCTGACGATCCTCGTCATCTTCGTCAACTGGGCGATCGACGGCTTCGGCGCGCTGTCGCACGAGTACGCGACCGCGATCGGCTTCACGCTCCTCGCCGTGGGGCTCCAGGTGATGCTCGGCTCGTTCTTCCTCGCGCTGCTGACCATGCGCACGACCGAGCCGTCCAGCGCGAGGGTCGTCGAGCGCGTTCCGATCGCGTGACCGGATACGTGCCGCTCAACGAGCGGCCGCTCGGGGGCCACGCGCGGCTCCTGTCGATGACGCTCGCCGACGGGCCGCGCGACGTGCTGGACGTGGGCTGCTCGTCCGGGTACCTGGCGACGCCTCTCGCGGAGACGGGCATCCGCGTCTCCGGGATCGAGCTCGATCCCGGCGCCGCGGAGGAGGCCCGCGGCTCGTGCGCCGGCGGCGTCCTCGTCGGCGACATCGAGTCGATGGAGCTCCCGTTCGAGCCCGCGTCTTTCGACGCGATCGTCTGCGGCGACCTCGTCGAGCACCTCCGCGACCCGGGCTCGGCCCTGGCGCGCCTCCGCCCGCTCCTGCGACCGAACGGCCGGCTCGTCCTCTCCACCCCGAACGTCGCGAACTGGGCGATGCGCCTCTCCCTGCTCGGCGGGCGTTGGCGCTACACCGACCGGGGGATCCTCGATCGCACCCACGCGCACCTCTTCACCCGGAAGACCCTCACCGAGAGCGTCGAGGCCGCCGGCTACCGCGTCGTCGAGCTCGACCACACCGCGCCCGTGCCCGTGGTCGGCACGCCCGCCGTCGAGCGTGCGGTGCATGCGGTCAGCCGCGTGCGGCCCTCGCTCTTCGCGTACCAGTTTCTCCTCGCCGCGACTCCCCGATGATCTCGGTCGTCATCCCCGTGCGGGACGGCGGCGACGACCTCGAGCGCTGCCTCGCGGGCATCGCGGCGCAGCAGGTCGACGAGGGGGTGGAGGTCGTGGTCGTCGACTCCGGCTCGGCGGACGGGAGCGTGGAGGTCGCGAAGGCGACTGGCGCAGTCGTCACGGAGATCGACCCGGCCGAGTTCGGGCACGGCCGGACGCGGAACCTCGGCGTGCAGCTGGCCCGGGGCGACCTGCTCGTCTTCACGTCGCAGGACGCCGTCGCGAACGACGAGCGCTGGCTCGCAGGCCTCTCCGCGGCGGCGCGGTCGGGCCCCGAGGTCGCGGGCGCCTACGGCCGCCAGCTTCCCCACCACGACGCCCGCCCGCCCGAGCGGTTCTTCCTCGACTTCATGTACGGCCCCGCGCCACGCGTCCAACGCCTCCGGGACGGCGAGGAGCTGACGTTCGAGACGACGCTGTTCTCAAACGTCAACGCCGCAATCCCGCGCTGGGCGCTCGAGCGCTTCCCCTTCCGCGACGACCTGACGATGAGCGAGGACCAGGAGTGGTCGCGCCGCGTCCTCCGCGACGGCTTCGCTCTCGTCTACGAGCCGCTCGCGGCGGTCCGCCACTCGCACGCGTACACGGTGCGCTCTGCGTTCCGGCGCTTCTTCGACTCGGGGGTCTCGGCGGAGCACGCATACGTCGAGGGCGACGAGTCGCGCGCGGCCCTCCGGCGCGCCGGCGCCCGATACGCGCAGGAGGAGCTC
>DASSVY010000081.1:0-7824 GCA_035705535.1 Gaiella sp.
AGAACACGCCGCCGCTGCCCGGCATCCCGCAGGTGCCGCTCGCACAGAGCCTCGCCACGCTCCACGAGTATCCGGACGGGACGTATCGGCAGCTCCGGGAGGCGGCCGCGGCCTACGCGGGCCTCGCCGCCGAGAGCGTCGTCGTCGGGGCAGGCGCCGACGACCTGATCCTCCTCGTCGCCAGAGTCTTCCTCGGCCCAGGCACGAGGGCTGCGATCGACCCGCCGACGTACGCGCTCTATCGCATCGCGACGGCGCTCACCGGCGCCGAGGTGGTCGGGCCCGACGAGGGCGCCGCCGTCCGCTGGGTCTGCAATCCAAACAACCCGACCGGGGAGACGACGGCGCCCGAGGAGATTGTCGAGCTCGCGCGCAACACGCCTGAGACGATCGTGGTGGTCGACGAGGCGTACCTCGAGTACGGCGGCACATCCTGCGCGCCCTGGGTCGAGACGCTGCCGAACCTCGTCGTGCTCCGCACCCTCTCCAAGGCGTTCGGCTTCGCCGCGCTCCGGGTCGGCTATGCGCTCGCGCACCCCGAGACGGCTTCCTTGCTCGACGAACGCCGCGCGCCCGCGCCGATCTCCGGCCCTGCCGCGGCGATCGCCTCGGCCGCGCTCCGCGAGCCACGCCTCGGCGACGTGGAGACGACCGTGGCCGAGCGCGAGCGGGTGCGGATCGCGCTACTCGCCGCCGGCCACGACTGCTCGCGGACGGCGACGAACTTCGTGTTCATTCGCACCGCCGAGCCGCTCGCCGAGCGTCTCGAGGCGCAGGGCATCGTCGTGCGGGCATTCCCCGAGGGCATCCGGGTCTCGATCCGCCGACCGTCCGAGAACGACGTCCTGCTGCGCGCGCTCGGGGCGGAGCCGGGCCCGGCGGCCGGGCGCGACGCCACGGTACTCCGGACGACCACCGAGACGGCCCTGCGGCTGACGCTCGACCTCGACGGGAGCGGCCGCACGCGGGTCGAGACGGGGATCGGCTTCCTCGACCACCTGCTCACGTTGCTCGCCTTTCATGCGTCGTTCGACCTCGAGCTCGTCGCCGGCGGCGACCTCGCCGTGGACGAGCACCACACCGTCGAGGACGTGCTCGCCGCCCTCGGCACCGCCCTCTCGCAGGCGCTCCGCACGCGCGACGGCGTCGCGCGCTACGGCTCGGCGATCGTGCCGATGGACGAGGCGCGCGCCTCCGCCGCAGTCGACCTCGTCCGTCGGGCGCACGCCGAGATCGCGCTCGGCTTCTCCGGCGACCGCGTCGGCGCGCTCGCCGTCTCGCTCGTCGCCCACGCGCTCGAGCGGTTCGCGATGGAGGCAGGGTGCACGGTGCACGTCGAGTCGAGCGGCGCCGACGACCACCACGTCGCAGAGGCGGCGTTCAAGGCGCTCGGGCAGGCGCTCGGCCAGGCGGTCGCGCCCGGCGTCGCGGGCGTCCGGTCGACCAAGGGAGCGGCGTGAAGGTCGTGCTCGCGGACTACGGCGCGGGGAACCTGCGCTCGCTCTCGTCGGCGCTCGCGCGTGCGGGCGCGGAGCCCGTCGTGACGATCGATCCTGGGGCCGTGTCGGAGGCGCCGCTCGCGCTGATCGCAGGGGTCGGACACGTCGCCAGCGCGGCGGCGGGGCTTCGCAGGAACGCCCTCGACGAGGCGCTCCACGACCGGGTTGCGTCGGGTCGGCCGGTCGCGGGCGTGTGCGTCGGGATGCAGCTCCTCTTCGGCGAGAGCGAGGAGGGCGGCCGCGGGCTCGGGCTCCTGGAGGGCACCGTGCCGCGCCTGCGCGCGCGGCGCGTGCCGCACATGGGGTGGAACACGCTCGAGACGAGCCGGCCGTCACAGATCCTGGACGGCCTGCACGGCGCGGACGTCTACTTCGCCCACAGCTATGCCGCCGTGCCCGCCGACGAGGACGTGGTCGTCGCGACCGTCGACCACGACGGCAGGGTCGTCGCCGCGGTCGAGCACGGCCTGCTCGCGGGGGTGCAGTTCCACCCGGAGCGCAGCGGCGCGGCGGGGGGCCGCATCCTCGAGAACCTCCTGCGATGGTCAAGAAGCGCGTGATCCCGTGCCTCGACGTCGCGGGCGGTCGCGTCGTCAAGGGCGTCAAGTTCCGGAACCTGCGGGACCTGGGCGACCCGGTCGAGCTCGCCGGCCGCTACTCGGAGCTCGGGGCCGACGAGCTCGTGTTCCTCGACATCACGGCGACGCTCGAAGGACGCGGCCCCATCCTCGACGTCGTCGGCCGCGCCGCGGACGCGCTGACGATCCCTTTCACGGCCGGGGGCGGCGTCACCGGCGTCTCCGACGCCCGCGACCTGCTGCTCGCGGGCGCGGACAAGGTCGCGATCAACCGTGCCGCGTTCGACGAGCCGACGATGCTCACGGAGCTCGCGGCCGAGTTCGGCGCGCAGGCCGTCGTCTGCGCAATCGACGTCCGTGGCGGCGAGGTCGTCACGCACGCCGGACGAGAGCCGCGCGGCCGGGACGCGGTCGACTGGGCGCAGGAGGCGGTCGAGCGCGGCGCCGGCGAGATCCTGCTCACGTCGATCGACGCCGACGGGACGCGCGCGGGCTACGACCTCGAGCTGACGCGCGCCGTCGCCGATGCGGTCGAGGTTCCCGTGATCGCCTCCGGCGGCGCGGGACGCGGTGAGCACCTCGCCGAGGCATTCGCCGTCGGCGCCGAGGCGGCGCTCGTGGCGTCGATCGTGCACGAGCGACCCGAGCGGCTGCCCGAGCTGAAAGCGGAGCTGGAGGAGACGGGATGGCCGATGCGCCGCTGACGCCGGTGATCGTCCAGGACGTCGACAGCGGCCGGGTGCTGATGCTCGCCTACGCCGACGGCGAGGCGCGCCGGCGCACGCGCGAGTCGGGCGAGGCGTGGTTCTGGAGCCGGTCGCGGAACGAGCTCTGGCACAAGGGCGCGACGTCGGGCAACACGCTGGCGGTCGAGGAGATCCGCGACGACTGCGATGGCGACGCGCTCCTCTACCGCGTGCGCCCGAACGGCCCCGCCTGCCACACGGGCGCCGAGTCGTGCTTCGCGCCGTGGCTCTGGCGCATCGTCGCCGAGCGCGCAGCGACGCGGCCCGAGGGGTCGTATGTCGCGGGCCTGCTCGCGGACGGGCCGGCCGCGGCGGCGCGGAAGGTCGGGGAGGAGGGCGTCGAGGCCGCCCTGGCAGCGGTCGGAGAGTCCGACGAGCGGCTCGTCGAGGAGCTGGCCGACCTCTGGTTCCACTCCTACGTGCTGCTCGCCGCCCGTGGGCTCCAGCCGTCCGCCGTGGAGGACGAGCTTCGCCGCCGGCACGCGGACGCCCGGTAGCGCTCGCGGAGGACGCTCGACGGGCGAGGCTCAGTCGGCCGCGGCCGTGGGCGGCCGGAAGCCCGAGCAGAGCAGGTTCGCGCGCGCGATCTTGCCCTTCTCGACGACGCAGAAGAGGTGCTGCTCGACGACGAACGCCTCCCCGTTCTCGATCCCCGCGAGCCGGTAGGAGACGTGCCGGCGGTCTCCGATCTCGTAGTCCTGTGCCTCCAGGAGACGGAGCTCCGTCGAATCGCCGAACCACTGTGTGACGAGCGTCGCGGCCTCGGCGGCGCTGGTCCGCTCCCTGAGGCCCGGGGGAGTGAGCGCGCGAAACAGGACATCCGAGACGAAGCAGTCCGCGAGCGCGGTCCGGTCCTGCGTGGCGACCGCCTCGACGAAGCGTCTTCCGACGTCGTCCGGCATCAGGGAGAGCGTACGTCACGTCGATCGCCGGGCGCGACGCTTGACCCCTGCTTCTGCGGGGGCGGATACTCGAGGGACCGACGGAAGGGAGGCGGCTGTGGCGTTCGAGGAGCTGACGACGAGGCATGCGCAGGTCTGGAGCTCGGCACCGTTCGAGCGGATCGCCGAGGTCATCACCGAGATGCACGTCGCGCTCGTCGAGCATCTCGCGCCGCAGCCCGGCGAGCGTTGGCTCGACCTCGGGTGCGGCACCGGCGACGTCGCGTTCCACGCGGCCCAGGCCGGCGCGCTCGTGACGGGCTCGGATCTGTCGCCGACCCTGATCGAGACGGCGAAGGAGCGGGCGGGCGAGCTGGGGCTCGACCTCACGCTCGAGGTCGCCGACTGTCAGGCCCTGCCGTACGGCGACGCGTCGTACGACGTCGTCTCCTCCTCGGTCGGCGTCATCTTCGCGCCGGACCACGCCCGTGTCGCGTCGGAGCTGGCCCGGGTGTGCCGGCCCGGCGGCCGCCTCGGCATCACCGCGTGGCGACGAGACAGCGGCGTCGGCGACATCTTCGAGGGCATGTCGAAGTTCATGCCGCCCCCGCCGGAGGGTGCGGGCTCACCCTTCCAGTGGGGCAACGAGGAGTACGTCGAGCAGATGCTCGGCGGCGCGTACGACCTCGAGTTCGAGGAACTCGACACGCGGCACGACGACGAGGACCCGGCTGAGATGTGGGAGCTGTTCCGCTCGAGCTACGGCCCGTCGCACGTGCTCTGGAACTCGCTCGACGACGACCGGCGGAAGGAACTCGACGAGACGATGACGGCGGTCTTCGACAAGCACCGCGACGGAGACGCGATCAGCATGGAGCGCCGCTACATCATCGTCACCGGCGTACGGAAGACCTAGCTCGTCTCGAGGAACGAGAGCACCCGCTCGCGCAGCGTCCGCGCCGCGGCCTCGTCGTAGTCGGCGAGGCTGCGGTCCGCGAAGAGGTGCCGGTCGCCCGGGTAGAGGAAGAGCTCCGCGCGCTCACTGCCTTCGACAAGCTCGCGTGCTGCGGGAAGGTCCTCCTCGACCCACGGGTCGTCCTCCATCATGTGGATCTGGAGCGGCACCCCCTCGGGCCACCCGTCCGCGAACTCCGAGGCGGGGAGGGCTGCGCTGAAGAGCAGTGCGCCGCGGGCGCCGCGACGCGTCTGGGCGAGGAGCTGCGCCGGCATCACGCCGAGCGAGAAGCCCGCGTAGACGAGCTCGTTCGGAAGCTCCTCGGCGGCCAGGCGCCCTCGTTCCATGATCGTGTCGAAGCCGACCTGCTTCGCGTAGCCGATGCCGGCGTCGAGATCGTCGTACGTGTTGCCGTCGTAGAGATCCGGCGCGTGGACGACATGCCCGACGGCCCGCAGGTCTTCCGCGAACGCGAGCATCCCCTGCGTGCGGCCCTGCGCGTGGTGGAAGAGGAGGATCTCGGTCATGCGGGTTCCTTTTCCGGCTCGGCATCGCTCCAAACCGCCGGACGGCATACGGCAAGCCGTACCGCGCTCCGGCCCCGCTCGTCGTAGAGTCTCGCGCATGACCCGCCTCCACTCCTGGCGAGCCACCGTTCTGCGTCAGAACGGCTGAACCGCCGCTTCCCGCACACACGCGTCCTGGGAAGCGGCGGAAGCGCGACGCGCACACCGGCCCCTGGGCCGTGTGGCGCCGCGCGTCTTCCGCACGAGTGGAAGGAGTCCGCGATGCCGATGCCGCATCGCACGTTCGCGGAGGTGGCCAAGCGCCGCCTCGTCGGGAAGGAGGGGAGCGACCGGGTCGCGACGATTCGCGCGCTCCTCGGTGAGCTGCCCGGGTACCGGAACGGGCCGTACGCCGATTTGCGGAAGTGGCTCGAGGGGGAGCTCGACCGGACGCGTATTCGCGCGAAGGTCGTCCACCGCGACTCGCTCCAGGTCCGGCGCGAGGGCGCAGCGCAGATCGCGCTCGTCGGCCCGCCGAACACGGGCAAGTCGTCGCTCCTCCAGGCCCTCTCCGACATCCAGATCAAGACCGGCGACTACGCGTTCACGACGCTTCGGCCCGTCCCGGCGCTGACGCGAATCGGCGGCGTGCTCGTCCAGCTCGTCGAGATCCCGGGTCTGATCGAGGGGGCGCGCGACGACCGGGGCGGCGGCCGGGCCCTCCTCGGCGTGCTGCGGAACGCCGACGCGATCGTCTACTGCCGTTCCGCGGCAGATCCGCCGGAGCGGCTCGGCGTGGTCGTCCGGGAGGTCGCCGCTGCAGGCATCGCGAAACACGCCGTGCTCGCCCTGACCAAGGCGGACGACCTTGTCGACGAGGACATCGCACGTGCTGTCACGGCCGCTCGCGAGGAGTCGGACGTCGACCTCGACGCGGTCGTTCCCGTCTCGGTGCTCGACGACGAGAGCCTCGACCGATTGCGGGCGGCGATCTGGGCTCTGACCGGGCTCATCCGCGTGCGGCCGCGCCGGGACGGGCGCGTTGACGACGAGCCGTTCGCGCTCGTGGAGGGCGCGACGGTCGCGGAGTTCGCGGACCTGATCCATCACGACGTCGGCCGCTCGTGCACCGGCGGGCGTGTGTGGGGCGACTCCGCGCGCTTCGAAGGGCAGCGCGTAGGCCGTGCGCACGTCCTTGCCGACGGAGACGTCGTGGAGGTGACGACGCGTTGATCTCGCGCGCCGATCGGGTGAACGCGCCGCCAACGCGCCGCCAACGCGCCCCCAACGGCCCCCAACGGCCCCCAGGGGCACCCCAGCTGTCCCTGAGTTCACGCTATCGGTCGATCGACGACGGGAGTGTGCCGCCTTCGTGTCGATCGGGTGGCGAGCGGTAGGGGGTGCGGGCCCGCGGATGCTCGGGGGCTCGCGTCGCTGCCGGGCCTCACCGAAGCGCGTCGATGTCGGGCCGATTATCGTCGTGTCCATCGTCGTCGCGGCCGGCATCTCCACCGACGAGCTCCGCGCACGACGGGAGCGCCTGCGCACGCTGGTCGCCGACCACAACCCCTCCGGATTCGTGGTCTTCGACCAGAGCTACGTCCAGTACCTGACGCGGTTCTCGTTCCTGGCGACCGAGCGTCCCGTTGCCTACATCGAGAGCGCGGGCGGCGAGACCGCGGCGTTCGTGCCCGAGTTCGAGGTCGCGCGCGTCGAGGCGGAGGCCGCCTTCGCACGCGTCGCGTCCTACCCCGAGTACCCGGGTGAGGAGCACCCGATGCGGATCCTCGCGCGTGTGCTCGCAGAGATGGGCATCGCCGGAACGATCGCGGCGGACCAGGACGGGTATCCGGGCATCCTCGGCTATGCCGGCCCCGCGCTGTCGACGGTGACCGGCGCCACGATCGTCCCGCTGGCGGGGCCGCTCGAGCAGCTGATGACGCGCAAGAGCGAGGCCGAGCTCGACCTGATCCGCGAGAGCGGACGCTGGTGCGGACACGCCCACCGGCTACTCCAGACGTACACGCGGCCCGGCGTGACCGAGGCACAGGCGGGGCTCCGCGCCGGCTACGAGGCGAGCCTCGCGATGCTCGAAGCGCTCGGCCCCGACTACGACGGCCAGCTGTCCTCGACGGACGGCGCGAGCGCCGGCTACCGGGGCCAGATCGGCGTGCGGAGCGCGTGGGCGCATGCGGTGTCGCACAACATCGAGTTCACCGCCGGCGACGTGCTCGTGAGCGAGACGAGCGCGCCCGTCTGGCGATACAACGCCGAACTCGAGCGCGCGATGGTCGTCGGTCCCCCGACGGACGAGATGCACCGTCATTTCGAGCACATGCGCGCGGCCCGGCAGGTGGCGTTCGACGCGCTGCGGCCCGGCGCCACGTGCGCGGCGGTCGACCGGGCCGTGCTCTCGTACTTCGAGGAGGAGGGCATCCTCGACACCTGGAGCCAGCACACGGGCCATGCGATCGGGCTGCGCAACCACGAGGCGCCCTTCCTCGACGTCGGCGACCACACGCCGGTCGAGCCCGGGATGGTCTTCACGATCGAACCGGGGCTCTACTCGGACACGGTCGGCGGGTTCCGCCACTCCGACACCGTTGCCGTCACTCCGGACGGGATCGAGGTTCTCACGGAGTATCCGCGGGACCTCGAG
>DASSVY010000082.1:0-5057 GCA_035705535.1 Gaiella sp.
CGCAGATCGTGACCCCTGCCGGGACGTTCTCGTTCCAGGACTGGTTCGTCGGCCGAAGGCACGAGGACGAGGTCGACGCCGTGCGCTACGAGGACGCGGACGCTGCGGCGCCCGCGCCCGGCGTGGTCGAGGCGATCCAGGAGGCCGACGCCCTGGTCTTCGCGCCGAGCAACCCGTACGTCTCGCTGGGCCCGATCCTCGCCGTGGCCGCGATCCGCGAGGCGATCGCCGATCGCCGCGTCCGCTGCGCCGCCGTCAGCCCGCTGATCGGTGGCGTCGCGGTCAAGGGCCCGCTCGACCGTATGCTCACGCGCATGGCGGGCGGCACGACTCCGGCGCACATTGCGGGCTGCTATCCAGGACTGGTCGATGTGCTGGTGATCGACCCCGCCGACGAGCCCGCCGAGGCACCCGTTCCGCTCTTCGCGACCGCGACGCTGATGGACGATCGCGCGTCCTCCCGCCGGCTGGCGGAGGCAGTGCTCGAGGTCGCCGCGTGAGGATCGCGGTCGTCGGGGGCACGGGCAGCTTCGGCAGGGCGCTCGCGCGCAGGCTCGCGGAGGCGGACTACGAGGTCGTGATCGGCTCGCGGGACGCCGAGCGAGCCGCCGAGATCGCCGCCGAGCTCGGCGTCGAGGGTGCGACGAACGCGGACGCCTGCCGCTCGGCCGACCTCGTTGCGCTCGCGACGAAGGCCGAGGCCGCGGTCGACACCGCGCGCGAGCTCCACGACGCGATCGGCGCGACGCCCGTGCTCTCCGTCGCGGCCGAGCTCAGCTTCGCCCCGGAAGGCGTCGTGCCGACGACCGAGGGGCGCTCGGTGGCGGCACGCGTCCAGGACGTCGTCGACGGCCCGGTCGTCGCCGGGCTCCACTCGCTCGCCGCCCGCAACCTCGGACGTGACGAGCCGCCCGAGGAGGACGTGCTCGTCTGCGGCGACGACGCCGACGCCAAGCAGCTCGTGCTCGAGCTCGGTACGAGAATCACGTCGGGGCGCGCGGTCGACTGCGGCCCTCTTGCCTCGGCGCGCGCGCTCGAGGGGCTGACGGCCGTGATCGTCAACGTCAACAAGCGTTACAAGGCGCACGCGGGCGTGCGCCTCACCGGCATCCCCTGAGCGGTTCGGGGGTCAGCGTGGTGCCGCTCGAGGGGATCCCCGACCTGGCCGAGGGGGACGACCTTGCGCGCGCGCTGCACGAGGCGGCGCTGCGGGCCGGTGGGCTCGCGGACGGCGACGTCGTCGTGGTCGCGCAGAAGGCCGTCTCGAAGGTCGAGGGCCGCGTCGTGCGCCTCGCCGACGTCGAGGCCTCCGAGCGCGCGCGCGAGCTCGCCGGCCCCGACGGCGACCCACGCCATCTCGAGGTGATCCTGCGCGAGAGCGTCGGGATCGTCCGCAGCCGCCCGCCACTCGTGATCGCGGAGACGCGGCACGGCTTCGTCTGCGCCTCGGCGGGTGTCGACGCGTCGAACGCGCCGGAGGAGGGGATGCTCGTCCTGCTTCCGCTCGATCCCGACGCGTCCGCTCGCCGCCTCCGAGAGAGCCTCGCCGGGCTCGCCGGCGTCGGCCTCGGTGTGATCGTGAGCGACTCGTTCGGCCGCGCGTGGCGGCAGGGGACGACGGACGTGGCGCTCGGCGTCGCGGGTCTCGCGCCGCTACGCGACCTGCGCGGCACGCTCGATGCGGTCGGCCACGAGCTGCGCACCACGCAGATCGCGGTCGCGGACGAGATCGCAGGCGCCGCCGAGCTCGTGCTCGGGAAGGCGAACCGCGTGCCGGCCGCACGCGTGCGCGGCGTGGACGTGTACGGCGACGGTCGCGGGACGGAGCTCGTGATGCCCCGCGAGCGCGATCTCTTCCGCTGAGCCCGACACCGTCCCGCGCAACACGGCTCGCCACAAGGACTCGGCGGTGCGTCGCGGTAGAGTTGCGCCATGCGCACCTACGCGATCTGGGGCACGCCCACGTCTCCCGGGCACGAGGAGTGGGTGAGCTCCATCGGGCAGGAGTTCGAGCGCGACGAGTTCGAGCGGGTCGACGACATCGCGGAGGCCGACTTCGTCCTCAACATGTTCGACCCGGAGCAGCCGAAGGCGTTCCGCCGACAGTCGCGGGGCACCTACTCGGCCTCGTTCTACGAGCTGGACGCGGTGCCGGACGACGTTCTGAAGACGAGCTACCCGATGCTCGTCCGGACGCTCGCCAACGTCGTCGTGCTGCACGTGCCGGGCCAGGGCGTGTGGTTCACGACGATGGAGCGCGGCACGTACGAGATCTCGGACGACCCCGGCGAGGTCTTCGAGCGGCTCGCCCCGCTCGCGAAATCGAAGCTCGTGATCGACAACGAGTTCGTCGCCGACCTCGAGCCCGAGCTCTGGGACGGGGACGAGGTCACGGCCGACATCGGCGTCGCCGGGAAGCGGATGCAGGAGCTCGACCTGCTGCCGGCACCATTCCCGGTGCACGAGTACCTCGGCGAGCGCGACCTGCGCCACGTGATGCGGCTCTACCAGGTCGGCGGCCTCTCGTACGGGAATCTCTCCGCCCGGAAGGACGCGACGCGCTTCTGGATGAGCGCAAGCGGGGTCGACAAGTCCCAACTCGAGGTTGCGGGTCGCGACATCCTCCTCGTCACCGGCTACGACGAGGAAAACGCGCGCATGCGGATCAGCGTGCCGCCCGGAATCGAGCCGCGGCGGGTCTCGGTCGACGCGATCGAGCACTGGATGATCTATCGGGCC
Organism: Gaiella sp.; assembly: GCA_035705535.1. GTDB lineage: Bacteria > Actinomycetota > Thermoleophilia > Gaiellales > Gaiellaceae > Gaiella. The sequence goes on from DASSVY010000082.1 coordinate 2,740, forward strand.
CATCCCGACGTCGGCGCGATCCTCCACGTCCATGCGTGGATGGAGGGCATCGCCGCCACCGACATCAACTACCCGTGCGGTACGCAGGAGCTGGCCGAGTCGGTCGCGACCCTGATCGATCGCGAGCCGGATCCCTCGCACGCGGTGATCGGCCTCCGCAACCACGGCATCACCGCGACGGGGGACAGCCTGACGGAGATCCTCGACCGCATCGAGTCGAGCATCCTCCGGCAGGTGCCGATGACCTGACCGGCGGGCTCCCGGCGCTACTCAGGCTTCCGGCGTCCGTAGCACCCGCCAGATCGCGAGGATCGCGAGCAGCGGGACGAGCACGAGGTCGTTGACCAGGCACCAGATGCACCAGGCGTCGATCACGAACGCCTGGAGCGTGACGAGGTAGATCGCGAACCCGGCCGCGCCGAGGGCCACAGCGGCGACGAGCGTGCGGGCCAGCTCCGAGTCCCACGCGACGAGCACGACCACCGCGCTCCACGCGAGCAGCCCGAGGAGGGCGACGGGGATCCCGGCGAGCTCCGCGTAGGAGGACTCCTGCACGGTCTCGCAGCCGCCGTGGCTCGTGCAGATCAGTGCATCGGGCTGATAGTGGACGTACGTGAGGTAGCCGGCCACGGCAACCCCGGCGAGCGCAACGACCGCGATCGCGATCCGCAGCGCGCGGTCGCTCACGGTCAACTACCCAGCGCGTCGGCGAAGATCGGGCGGAAGGAGTCGATCGAGAACGAGGTCGGCTGTACTGCGTACGGCTGACCGTTGCCGATCTTGACGAAGAACGTCGGCGTCCCGGGAACGCCGAGCTGACCGGCCTCGGCGGCGGTCGCCTGCGCCTGCCGCGTGACCTCCGCGCTCGCCGCGTCCTTCTGGAGCTGCGTCCAGTCGAGCCCGACGTCCTTCGCGAGCTGCTCGAGAACGTCGTCCGTCACCCAACCCGTGTTCTCCTCACCCTGGTTTGCGTAGAGCGCGGCGACGTACTGCCAGAGCTTCCCTTGCTTCCCCGCGGCGAGTGCGTACCTGAGCGCCTTCTCGGAGTCCTGGCCGAGGATCGCGATCCCGGCGAACCGCAGCTTCACCTTGCCGGGACGCACGTACTCCCGGACGATGTCGGAGAAGCCGTCCTCCTGGTAGCTGCGGCAGATCGGGCACTGGAGGTCCTCGAACTGGATGAACGTGACCGGCGCGTCCTTCGCGCCGAGCTCCGTGCCGTCTTGCGGGATGCCTTCGAAGAGCGTGGACGACGCGGCGCCGCTCGTGGTCGCCTTGCCGCTGTCGCCGCCCCCGGCGACGACCACGCTCACGACCACGAGGATCGCGACGACGAGCGCCGCTCCGGCGCCGGCGATGAGCAGGTTGCGCTTCCGCGTGTCGGGACGGCGCGGCGGTGGCTTCCTCGGCTTGGGCGGCATGCCGGAGCCAGTGTGCCTGTCGCGCTCCGGGGCCGGTTCAGTGGTTTACCGAAATCGGAACCTCGACGACGTGGAGCGGGCTCCCGTCCTCGGCCGATGCCTCGAACGCGACGATCGTCGCCGGCCCGGCGAGATTCGGGACGGCGAGCTCGGTCTCGAAGGTCCCGCGCGTCCCGTTGCCGGATGTCGCCGTCGTGAAGCTCCGCATGACGACGTTCCCGGCGTCATCGCGGACCTCGAAGGAGACGGTCGCCTCGAACACGTTCGCCGTCCCCGTGACGCGGATCGGGCTCGTGACGCTCTCGCCGGGGAGCGGCGACTCGATCACGATCGGCGGAAGCGGATCCTCGCTGCCGGTGGTGGTGGCGGCTCCCTCCGAGCCCCCGGAACCGTCGCAGCCCGCGCCGAGCAGCGACACGGCCACGAGCGCGACGAGCGCTGCGCGACTCACCCGGCGGCCTCCCGGGCGAGGGCCGCGAGCGTGCGCCCGACGACCGGGCCGAACTTGAAGCCGTGGCCCGAGCACGCGGAGCCGACGACGACCCGACCGTGCCGCTCGAGCACGAAGCTCTCGTCCGCGGTGCTCGTGTAGATGCAGGTCTCGGCTCCCTGCGTCGCGCCCACGTCCGCGTACCGCGACGCAGCCCAATCGGCAACCCAGGCGGCGACCCCCTCGTCGACCGCGCCGGCGTCGTCCGGATCGGTGACCGGGCCGGCGTGGTGCAGTCCGGCCTTCAGCCCCCGTCCCGGGGCGGCAAGCGAGTACGTCGAGTTCCCCGCGCGGGCGATCCCGCCCTGGCCGGCGGCCGGGATCCCGCCGTAGTCGATGACCGGAGGCAGTGTCTCTGCTCCGGGTAGATCCAGGTACGCCACGGTCTCGCGGGTCGGAACGACGGC
>DASSVY010000083.1:0-4022 GCA_035705535.1 Gaiella sp.
ATTCGCACGTGGCCCGGGAAGAGCGCGCGCAGCCCGGACGGCCCGAGCAGGTGGTTGTCCTTCGCCCACGGCATGCGCGCGAGGTCGTACGCGCGGTGGGCGAGCGGCTCAGGCAGCCAGTGCACGAGCGGGAGCCGCGTGTGCACCTCCAGCGGGAACCAGCGGTTCGGCGTCGTGAGGAAGACGCGCTTCCCGACCCGGACCGCTTCGTGGACGAACGCCTCCTGCCGCTCGCGCCCGCCGACGTGCTCGATCACGGCGTTCGAGTGGACGACGTCGAGCTCCCCATCGGCGAAGGGCAGGTCGCACGCGTCGCCCTGCACGTAGTCGATCGCGGCGTAGCGCTCCCGGAACCGCCCTCCGTCGTGGAGCCCGAGCGCGGTGATTCGCGCGGGCCACGCGTAGTGCTCCTCGAGGAAGTTGTGGGTCGTGCAGCCGCTCTCGCCGCCCGACTCGCCGTGCGAGACCTCGTCCACGCCGACGTCGAGCACCGTCGTCTCGGCCGTGGGCTGCATCAGCTCGAGAAACAGCGCGAGCTTGCGCCTGCGCGAGCGGAGCGAGATCGCGTCGGCGAGCCGCACGGTCGGTCGAGCAGCGTACCGGCGGCGTAGGCTGAGCCGCGCGATGGTCGAGGCCGTCCTCACACCCGCCGGGCCCTATCGACTGCGCCTCATGGCCCGGCCCGGGACCTGGCGCGGCGAGCTGCCGGAGGATCGCGTCGTGACCGCCTGGCAGCGGCCCGACGGACGCGTCGTCGTCCGCGCCTCGGACGACGAGGCCGTCGACCGCGCCCGGTTCATGCTCGCCCTCGACGACGACACGGGGCCGTTCCATGCGCGCTTCGCGCGTGACCCGCTGATCGGCCCCTCGGCGCGGGCCCTGGTCGGCTACCGGCCGCTCCGCCGCGCGACGGTGACGCACGCCGTCGTCCGGGCGATGTGCGGGCAGCTCGTTGAGGCGCGACGCGCCCTCGCGCTCGAGCGGGCGGTCCTGCGCGCCTGCGGCGAGCGGGTCGTGACGCAGACGTCGCTCCGCCGGCTGTCGCCGGCCGAGCTCCGGCGGCTCGGGCTGGCGCAGCACCGGGCGACGGCGCTCCATCGGCTCGCCGCGACTCTCGACCTGGAAGGGCTCCGTGCCCACCCGACCGAGGTCGTCTCGCAGCGGCTACGCCGCGAGCGCGGGGTCGGGCCCTGGTCGGTAGGCGTCGTCGCGATGGAAGGGCTGGGCCGCTACGACCACGGCATCGTCGGCGACCTCTCGCTCGTGAAGCTCTACGCCGCGCTCACCGGTCGCTGGGTCGAGGGAGAGGAAACGGCCGACCTGCTCGCGCCGTACGAGGAGTGGCAGGGGCTCGCGTGCGAGATCCTGCTGCTCGGCTGGGCGCGCGGTCTCGTGCCGGGCGCCTCCGTGGACGCGTCGCGCGTCGCGCGCCGTCGCGCGCGCAGAGCGGCATAGTGTCGGCCATGATCGACGAGCGGCGCATCGCGGTTCTCGGAGCCGGACGGATCGGTGAGGCGCTGATCGCCGGGCTCCTCTCGTCGGGCTGGCGCGAGCCCGCCGAGCTCTCCGCGTCGTCGCGCCGCGCGGAGCGTGTCGCGGAGCTGACGGAGCGATATGGCGTCGACGCGACGACCAGCAACCTCGAGGCGGCCGCGGGAGCCTCGCTCGTGGTCCTCTCGGTCAAGCCCCAGGACATCGAGGCGCTCCTCGGCGAGATCGGAGGGGCGCTCAGCCGCGAGCAGACGGTGCTGACGATCGCCGCGGCGACGCCGACCGCGACGGTCGAGCGGTATCTCGCCGACGGCGTGCCCGTCGTCCGCGCGATGCCGAACACGCCGTCCACCGTGCACGAGGGGATCGCCGGCCTCTGCGCCGGCGCCCATGCCGACGAGGCGCACATGACGCTCGCCTCGGAGGCGCTCGCCCACCTCGGCCGCGTCGTCCGCGTCCCGGAGAGCGCGATGGACGCCGTCACCGCCGTCTCGGGCTCGGGGCCCGCCTATTTCGCGCTGCTCGCCGAGGCGATGATCGAAGCCGGCCTCCTGCTCGGCCTCTCGCGCGAGATCTCGACGCAGCTCGTGGTGCAGACGATGCTCGGCACCGCGAAGCAGCTCCGCGACGAGGGGCTTCACCCGGTGGAGCTGCGCGAGATGGTCACGTCGCCCGGCGGCACGACGATCGCCGCGATCCGCGAGCTCGAGTCGGCCGGCGTCCGCGCCGCCTTCCTCAACGCGATCCAGGCGGCGATGACCCGGGCCGGTGAGCTGACCGCCGAGCAGCGGTGATTCTCTCCGCGAAGTCGGATTCCGCGGGAGCGGAATCCGACTGCGGGGGATCCCGCCTTCGGCGGGCAAATCCCTGAAGCGGCCCGGGACCTACCCGGGCAAGAGCGCCGACCGGAGCGGGCCGAGCTTGAGCCGACGCTCCCGCGCGAGCGCGTCGAGCACCAGCACCGTGTCCGCGACCGGGACGTCCTCCAGGAACGCGTCACGCTCCTCGAACGAGCGGAGCACGTCCCGGCGCGCCGTCTCGAACGCGGGCTGGTCGGACAACGCGAGCGCGGCAAGCGCGTGCGCGACGGCGGCCGGCTCGAGGCCTTCCTCGGCGATCCGTCCGGCGACCACGCGCGCCTCGGCGTCCCGGCCCACGACGAGCAGGGCGAGCGCGGCGCAGTAGCCTCCGATCGGTCCCGCCGCCTCGACGGCGCCGGCGGCCAGCGCAGCCTCGGCATCGCGCTGCGCACCCGCGGTGTCGCCGGCGATGAGACGGCAGCGGAGCATGGCGATCGGCCGGCCCCAGGCTCCGGGCGGCGCGGCGTGCCAGCTGGTCGCGTACTCGTCCGCTGCCCGACGGAGCAGCGAGGCCGCCTCGTCGTGCTCGCCCAGCATGAGCGCGCTCAGGCCGGCCGACCACGACGCCCCGGCGATCCCGGCGAGCCGCAGGTCCGCCCGCTCACTCTCCGCGGCCGGCGTGGCGAGCCGCCTCTCCCGCTCCGCCAGCGCCCAGTCCCGTTTCGCAGCCCAGTCCATCGCACGTTGCAGTCTGCAGCTTGCGCGTAGTCTGCGGCCCCGTGAGCGGCACGCGGTTCCAGCTCGAGCGGCTCGACACGCGCGTCGGGCCCGTCGCGTCGGTCACGATCGCCAACGAGTCCGGCGGTAGCAGGCCGAACACGTTCGGTGAAGCGGCGCTCCGATCGTTGGAGGAGGTGCTGGGCCGCCTGCGGACGCGCGACTGGCGCGGGCTCCTCCTCACGGGAAGCGCGGGCAGCTTCGGCGCAGGGGCCGACATCGACGAGTTCCCGGAGATCTCCGCCGAGAGGGCACGTGCGGGGAGCCGCGCGGGCCACGAGCTGTTCGGACGCCTTCACGGGCTGCCGTTTCAGACGCTCGCGGCGATCAACGGCGGCGCGCTCGGCGGCGGCCTCGAGCTCGCGCTGCACTGTGACCTCCGCACGATCGGCGCCGACGTCCGGCACGTCGGCTTTCCCGAGGTCTTCCTCGGTCTGATCCCGGCCTGGGGCGGGACGCAGCTCGCGCCGCGGCTCGTCGGGGCCGAGGCGGCCGTTCGCCTCGTCGTCGAGAGCCCGCTCCGGCAAAACCGGCTGCTCGGCGCGGAGGAGGCGCACGCGATCGGGCTCGTCGATCACGTCGTCGCGCCCGACGAGTTGCACGAACGGTCGCTGGAGCTGCTCCTCGAGACGATCGAGGCCGGCGAGGGCAAGCGCCGACCGGTCGCCGCTCTCGCGGATGTCGCCGAGGTGGTGCGCCGCGCCCGGGCGCGTGTCGACGACATCGTGCACGGCCAGGCGCCTGCGCCGTACCGGGCGCTCGAGCTGATCGAGGGCGCGGCCGGCTGGAGCCTCGGGGAGGGATACCGGGCGGAGGAGGACGCGGTCGCCGACCTCCTTCCCGGAGCCGAGGCGCAGGCGTCGCTCTACGCCTTCGACGTGGTCGAACGCCGCATCGGCCGTTCGGCGCCCGCCCCCGACGTCGATCCGCGCCGGATCGAGCGCGTCGGGATCG